>JBEKQH010000169.1:0-4952 GCA_049519915.1 Opitutaceae bacterium | reverse complement strand
CTTGAATTACAAAGTCGAAAAGTAAAATTGTTCCGCCTTCGCGACCTTCGACCAAATGTCTTTATCCTGTCATTCTGAGCGTAGCGAAGAATCCAATGAAACTCTGCTTGCGATATCAAAATGGATTCTTCGCTGCGCTCAGAATGACAAACTGTTTTATCCGAGTTTCATCCGTGTGATCCGCGGGTAAATTCCGGGGGTTACCGCAATCCGACTTTCTGCTTTGCGCCTCCGCGCCTTTGCGTGAAACTTTTTTGCGATGAAATTGATCCGTCACCTGACCTCGAATGGCCCGGCCTATGCCGCGCTCCAACCCGACGGCTCTGCGCGTGAAATTTCCGGCGACGTCTTCGGCGATTTCCACGTCACCGACCGGGAGGTGCGAGCGGGCAAGCTCTTGGCGCCGGTCGCGCCGGCCAACCTCCTCTGCATCGGCCTGAACTACCGCAAGCACGCCGCCGAGAGCGGCCACCCGCTGCCGGAATTCCCGGTGCTCTTCGTCAAGCCGACCAGCGCCGTGCAAAATCCCGGCGACGCGGTTGAAATCCCGCAAAAGCTGGCCAGCACCAAGGTCGATTACGAATGCGAACTCGCCGTGGTTATCGGCCGGCACTGCAAAAACGCCACGCGCGCCAATGCGCTCGATTTCGTCCTCGGCTACACCTGTGCCAACGACGTTTCCGCCCGCGACTGGCAGCAACAATGGGGCGGCAGCCAATGGTGCCAGGGCAAAAGCTTCGACACCTTTTGTCCCCTCGGCCCGGTGCTCGTGACGCGCGACGAGATCGCGAATCCCAATGTCCTCCGTCTCAAAACCGTCCTCAACGGCCAGGTGATGCAGGATTGGACGACCAGCGACATGATTTTCGACGTGCCCACGCTCATCGAATTTCTCAGCGGCAGCAGAACGCTCCTGCCCGGCACGGTCATTCTCACCGGCACTCCGCACGGCGTGGGCGTGGCGCGCCAACCGCCCGTTTTCTTGAAGGCCGGCGATACCGTGAGCGTTGAAATCGAAAAAATCGGCACGCTCACCAATCCCATCATCAACGAACGGGTTGAGGCGGATTAGCAGGCTATTTTTACAGAAGGCAATGCGAACTTCTGTGAAAATTTCCGAAGCTCTTCGTGTGAAAAAACCTCACCGGGCGGTGAGTTTCTTCAGCGAGGCATAAAGTTTTTCCAGCCTCGGCAGGCTCGCGCCCGCCGCCTGCGCGCGGCGCAGCGGCTCGCCCCAGATCGACTCGACCTCCACTTCGCGCCCGGCCAGAAAATCGACGAGGCTCGACGGCTGGTAGGCGCCCATCGGGGGCGTCACGTCGAACTGTTGCCGGAGAAACTTGTCGGGAAGATCGAAGCCGAGCCGTCGGGCGGCGAGCTGCACCTCGACCATCAACGCTCGCACCTCCTCCGACCACTGCGGATCGGCGCAGAGCCGGTCCGTCGCGACTCCGCCGGCGGCAATGGCCAGCCCGTTGAAGGGAATGTTCCAAACGAGCTTGCGCCACCGCGCCTCCACCAAGTTGTCCACCAGCCGCGTCTTCACGCCCGCCGCCTCGAACTGCGCGGCCAGCGCGCGGGTGCGGTCCTGGGGCGGACGGCCGAACTCGCCCAAAGCGATGGACCCGGGATGATAACACGTCACCTCGCCGGGCGCCGTGCGCGTGGCGGCGATAAACGCCAATCCGCCCATCACGCGTTGTGCGCCGAACAGCGCCGCGAGCCGCTCGTCGGAACCGAGTCCGTTTTGCAGCGTGAAAATCGCGGTGTCCGGGCCCAGCAACGGCGGCAAAAGGCGCGGAAATTCTCCGTTCGCCGTCGTCTTGAGCGTGACTAGGACGAGATCGACCACCCCGATTTCTCCCGTGGAACCAAACGCCGTCACCGGCCGAAGCTCCGTCGTGCCGCCTTTTTCATGCACCCGCACCGAACCCCGCGCGCGGACGGCGGCCAGATCGCCCCGCAGCAGAAACCGCACATCGGCGCCGGCCAGCGCGAGCTTCGCTCCGTAATAGGTACCGATGGCGCCGGAGCCGACGATCGCTATTTTTTGAAACGGCATAAGCGGGCCGGTTTATTACCGATAAAATTGGACATAATCCGCCAAAAAGTTAAGCCGACTCCAAAAGCTGTTAACATGTCCGCGTCGCGCCATTGTAACACCTATCGCTTGTCGTCTGCGGGAGAATAATTCTGTAGCTTATTGCTTAATAACAGCTAGAGAAAAAATTTGTGAAAAGTCGCCGTTTCTACAAACCGATTGCGACGATACGGCTCACAGGTTATTCACAGCCTTAATTGCACTCTGGTAACGGCAAGGATATTCTCACTTCTTCTGCACCATGGAATCGACGGCCGAACGGAGTTTTTTTGGGAAATCTGCGATGGCGTGTAAACCGCGGCTTTCATGGCGCTGGAGCGCGCACGAAACGATGATTTCGGCCACCTGGGCAAGATTACGCAGTTCGAGCAAACGCGTGTCCAGGGAAAAATTCCAATAGTACTCCTGGATCTCGCGCACGAGGTTGGAAATGCGCGTGCGGGCTCGCACGAGACGCTTCGTCGTACGCATAATGCCCACATAATCCCACATCGCGCGGCGCAGTTCGTCCCAGTTGTGGGCCAGCACAACGCGCTCGTCGTCGCTGCCGCCGCCGAGATCGACCCAGGGAGGAATTTCGCCGGCCGCTCGCCGGGCGGCGCGGAGATAACGGTCCACCGATTCCGCGCCGTGATGCGCCATCACCACCGCCTCGAGCAGCGAGTTGCTCGCCAGGCGGTTGGCGCCGTGCAGGCCCGTGCAGGCCACTTCGCCGCAGGCGTAGAGACCGGGCAGCGACGTTTCCGCCGCCAGATTCGTGGCCACGCCGCCACAGGTGTAATGGGCGGCGGGCACGACCGGGATGCGGTCGCGCGCCAGATTGTAGCCGAGCTTCTTGCAGGTTTGGAAAATCTGCGGAAACCGCTCGCATAAAAACGCCTCATTGCGATGCGTGATGTCGAGCCAGACGTGCGGCGCCCCGGATTTTTTCATTTCGGCGTCGATGGCCCGGGCTACGATATCGCGCGGGGCGAGGTCCGCCATCGGGTGATAGGCCTGCATGAACGCCTCGCCCGCGACATTGCGCAGGATCGCGCCCTCGCCGCGCACCGCCTCGCTGATGAGGAACCGCTCGCCCGTGGCCGAATAAAATGTCGTGGGATGAAACTGAATGAACTCCATGTCCTTCACCGCCACGCCGGCCCGGTAAGCCATGGCGATGCCGTCACCCGTGGCGATGTCCGGATTGGTCGTATAAAGATAAACCTGTCCGGCTCCGCCCGTGCTCAACATGACCACCGGCGCACGAAACGCCCGTACCCGGCCATCGCGCACGTCGAGCGCGTAGAGGCCGGCCACCCGGTTCTTGGCCTTGCCCTTGGACGCCTTGGTCGGGCCGCGGCCCGGTGTCTCCAACTTCGCGTCGGTGACCAGGTCGATCGCGAAAAAATGTTCGAACAAGGCGATCCGCGGCTCGAGCGAGAGCGCCTTGAGCAGGGCTTCTTCGATCGCTTTGCCCGTCATGTCCTTTACGTGCAGGATGCGCCGTTCGGTATGGCCGCCCTCGCGGCCAAGGTCGTAGGCGCCCTGCTTGTCGCGGGAAAACTTCAGTCCGAGCTCGACCAGCTCCTGCACGCGGGCCGGCCCGTCGCGCACGATCTGGCGCACGACCCGTTCGTCGCACAATCCGTCGCCGGCGGTCAGCGTATCGCGCACGTGCTTGTCAAAATCGTCGGTCTTCGCGGTGACGACGGCGACGCCGCCCTGCGCAAAATTGGTGTTGGAGTCGGCTTTGTTTTTCTTGGTAAGGATCGCGACCGAATGGCCGCGCCGCGCCACCTTCAGCGCGAAGCTCAGCCCGGCGATGCCGCTGCCGACGACAAGAACATCAAAGTGTTTAGAGCCCATACCGTTGGAAACCATCAAAGCACATTAATAGTGGCACGAGAAAACTCCAAACGCCAAATTTGCGCACGCCAGCGTCATTCGCGGTCTAAGCGCATGGTTTGGTCACAGCTCCACGTTGTCGATCAGCCGCACTTCGTCCACCCAGGCGGCGACGGCCAGCAGGGTTTTGCCGGGCACCACCTCCCGCAGCGATTCGAACGTGTCCTTGTCGACCAGCGCCACATAGATGACGCGCACGCGGCGCTTTTCGCCCAGCAAGTGCGTGGCTTCCGCGATCAGCCGGTCGGAGCGAAGCTCGCCGCCCGCGACCATTTCCTGCGCGCGGCGCAGCGTTTGGGAAATCAGGACGGCGTCTTCGCGCTGCAACGCCGTGAGATAGCGGTTGCGCGAACTCATTGCGAGACCGTCGGGTTCGCGCACAATCGGCGCGACGACGATTTTCACCGGTATCAGCAGGTCCGCGACCATCTTTTTCAGCACTGCCACCTGTTGCGCGTCCTTTTGTCCGAACACCGCCAGATGCGGACGCACGATGTTAAAGAGTTTTGTCACCACCGTGGCCACGCCGCGAAAATGGGTGGGCCGAGAGGTGCCCTCAAGCGGCTTGCTCACGGCTTCCTCGATCACGAAGGTCGAGCAGCCCTTGGGGTAAATCTCTTCGACCGACGGCACGAAAACCGCGTCGACCCCGGCCTCGGCGCACAATTCGAGGTCCTTTTCCAACGGGCGCGGATAGTTCGCGTAGTCCTCGCTTGGCCCGAACTGGACGGGATTGACAAAGATCGACACCACCACCGCGTCGGCCTTCGCCCGCGCCACTTTCATCAGACTCAAATGCCCCGCGTGCAGGGCGCCCATCGTCGGCACAAAGCCGACCTGCTGGCCTTGGGCGCGCAGACTTCCGGAAAACGCCTGCATTTCGCGAACCGTCTCGATTTTTTGCATAAAATTAGGGAGGCCAATCCTAACTTGAACCAGGGAGTGTATTCAAACTGCAAAGTTA
>JBEKQH010000168.1:0-4954 GCA_049519915.1 Opitutaceae bacterium | reverse complement strand
CGGCCGTCGGAGTCGAGATGACCGCGAAGTCGCGATTGGCGCCGTTTACCACGGCCCAGGCGGTCTGGGCGACGGGATCGATGCCATAGGTGCCGAGCCCGTAGGTGGCGTTATACGCGCCATAGACGAACTGCTTTTTGCCACCGACGATATTGCCATCCACGGCATTGATCCACACGCCGCTCTTCAGGTCGCGGCTGCCGAGGCAGTAGAGCCCATTCGAGAGGTCGCTGGGATTGAGGGCGCCGAGGTTGAAGCTCAGCGAAACGACCAGGGTGTCGGTCTGCACCGCGCCGAGGTCCGTCAGGCCCCAGAGGGTGACGATGTCGCTGACGGTTCCGTTGGCCGGAGCCCAGCCGGTGTCGACCGCTTTGGTCAGCTTGCGACCGTCGTGCGTCTTGAGGACGCTGCCGTTGGAGCCATTCAGGATTTGCAGGGTGGTTCCGACATAGGCGGCGGGATTTTCGCCGTAAACGGCGGCGTTCGCGATCGCCTTGGCGGTGCTGTCGGTGATGGCCGTGTAGGAACTTCCCTGGGCGACCATGAATTCCTGGCCGTTCAAGCTATAGCCGAGGGTCAGCGCTTTTTGCCAGTTGCCGGTCAGGACCGGAGTGGTGGCGAAGGTGGACGTCGTGTTGGCCGGAACGGCGTAGTAATCCACCGTAACCCGCGGCCCATCGACGGTGAAAATGTAGTAGCCGACTTGGTAGAGATCTTCCGAGATCGAGACTTCATTGGCCGAGAAGGGCGTGCCGGGCGTATAGAATTTGGAGCTGTCGGACTGCGTGATGATCTCATGGACCGTCATGGCCGGATTGAGCGGATCCTTGACGAGAGAATCCACGTGATGGTGATCGTGGCCGGTGATCAGATAATGGACGTTGTGGGTGTTCAGCGCGGTGATGAAGCTGTCTTCCGCGTTTTGTTTGGCCGTCATGGCCGCAAGATTGGCCCCCGTAAGTCCGGAAACGCCGTAACCGTCACCGGGGTCGGCGCTGGTGATGTTGGCGCCAAAGAGGTTGTCCTTGTGATTGCCCCCGAGCAGCTGCTTGTGGGAGAAGATGAACGCGTGCGCCGGCCGGGCGGTATCGGAAACCCGCTGGGTGATCCAGGGCTGTTGCGACGCCAGGCTGCTGGTGTTGCCACCAAGATCGCTATCCACAAACTGATCGAGCAGGACGAAGCGGACGTTATTGAGGTCGAACGAATAGGTCAGGCCATTTCCGGCCGTGATCCCGGGATAACCGGGCACGCCGGCGATCGGGCAATTTTGCGTCGGATAGGAGAAGTTGCCGCCCACCACGAAAGGCGAGCCGGCCGGCGTGGCCGGAGGCACGCCCGTGTTGAAGTCCGCGGTCAATTTCGCGAGGGATTGCAGACCCGTGTCCGTGGACGAAAGATTGGTCTCGATATAAAACGGCGTGTCCCAGGTCGGCGTCTGGTTGTTGCTGCCGCCGTTGACGATTTGCGGATAAAGCGTCGCGAAGTTGGTGCCGGAATTGGTCAGTTCCGCGTCGTGATTGCCGCGAAGAGGATAAAAGGCGATGCCCGCATTATAGAGATCCTGGGAATAAAGCGCCCGCGTGTTCTGCGTCATCGGCGTCGACGTATCGACCGTATCGCCGACTGCGATCACAACCTTCACCCCTTGGGCAATGAAAGCCTGGTCGATTTGCTGAATCATTGAAGCCGGAACCGACTCGGGGCTTTTGCCGTCGTCGGCCGACGTCCATTGGGTGTCGGAGAGGACGCCGAATTTCCACGCGTCGGCGGAGGCCGAGGCTGCGGTCAGGCAGAGGGCAAGAGCCAGTGTTCCACCGGCGGTGATGATTGATTTTTTCATGTTGGATATAAGGGCTGGATAAAAATAACGGGATACGGGTTTTACTCGTTCTATCATTAGACGTTTCTCGGCGCCCCCTTGTGAATCTTTGGCTTTGTCACCGGATCGACATCCCGCCGCCACGCGGCCGTAACGTTCCGCGGAAAATGGCGCAGCCATTTTCCTTTAGAGAGGCTGAAGGACGAAGTCCGACCCGCTGCTAACGCGCGGCCTCACACCACGTGCAGGCGCCGTTGCAACGGTTCGCCGGCGGCAAATCCAAAATATACGGCTGGCCCGGCCAGCGACCGTCGCCTCCGCCGGCGGCCAACATCCGCGCATAAGTTTCCTGGCCGCGCGGGCAATGCGAATGCCGCTCGGCGAATTGGCGGTGAACCGCCAATGCTTTTGGCCGCTCGCCCCGCGCAATGAAAAAGGCCGCCCGCGGTTCGCGGAAAACCAACGCATTCGACGAGGCGTTCAACATCCGGCGCAAAAGCAGCTTGGTTTCATGCCCGGCTTCGCCGTGCGTCAGTCCCAGCCGGCAACGGCAATCGATGAGGCGCCACCCGGTCAATAAATCAAGCGGGTACAAGGTCCATAGACGCAGCGCCCGGCGGAGAGCTTCCTCAACCTGCCCAGCGGCGACGAATATTTCATGCCCCTCACTGAGGGCGACGGGATCGTCGGGATTGAGGACTAAGGCCCGCCGAATCGCCGCCAACGCTCCCGGCGCCGCACCCGCCTTCCGGCAGGCCAAAGCCAGCCCGTGCCAGTGAAGTGGGTTTTCCGGATCCGCGTCCGCTGCCGCTTGAAATTCTCTCACGGAACGGCCGGCTTCCTTGCGGCAAAAGGCGATCCATCCTTCCAGATGCCGCCTCATCGCTTCCGATGGCCGGAGCGCCGACCGGGCGCGGCCAAACACTTCGGCCGCCGCCGCCGGTTCTCCCAATTTTAAAAGCGCGGCGCCCAGCTTCAAAACCGCGGGCAGATACGGACGTTTCTCCAACGCCCTCCGCCACTCGCCGACCGCTTTGATCCATTCGCCGGCCATCTGATAAAGTTCGGCCAGTTCCAGACGTTTCTTCCAGCTTCCCGGATGATTCTGCAAATAGCCATGCAACGATTTCATTCTCCGCCCCCGCGCCAACGGCGCGCGGTTAGGGAAAACATGAAACAGATGCTCGACCCCGCAGGGGAGTTTCACGCACGCCGTGCAAAGCGCTGCGGCGGGCGGAAAGTCGACCCATCCTTTCGGCGCGCAGCGCACGGAACCGGCCGGAGCCGCCGGCGCCGGCGAATTCGTTGCGAGGTCCGGCCCGTCGCGGTCCGCCCGCCCGGCTGCCACCGCGCGTTGCAACCGGGCGCGGGCCAACTGCACCCGCTTGCGCACATTGGCCGGTGACGTCCCGAGTTGTAAGGCGACCTCCTGGGAGGAAATTCCCTGGACAGCATGAAGGTCGAACGTCTCCCGCAGATCCGGGGGCAGCGCGGCGATTCGTTTTTGGATTTCCGCTTTCATCTCGGCTTGCCGCATCGCCGGTTCGGCTTCCGCCGCCTCGGCCGCGGGGTCGCTCCAATCTTCAACCGCTTCGAACCGGCGAAGACGTTTCCGCCGCAAATCGATGCATAAATTTCTGGCGAGCCGATGAAGCCACGCTTCCAGATTAGCGATTTCTCCGGCACACGACGGGAGCCGATCCCGCGCTCTTAACATCACCTCGCTCAACGCATCCTCTGCGTCAAACGCGTGGCCGTTCAACTCCCGGAGACAAAGATGAAAAAGTCCCTTCTTATGGCGGTTCCATAAGGGCCAAAAAGCTTCCTCCCGTCCGCGCGAAAGCGAGGCGAGCCATTCCGCGTCCGTCCTTCCTGGACTGACGCCGCTCGTGGACAACGATTCCGCAAACTCCGCGGCTGGGCGGGAAAGAGCGCTCATGGCCTCCTCCGCGAACAGAGTCGAAGCTCGATCCGCCCCGTTGCGGCCGCGGCGGCCGGCGGCGAAAAACCCGGAGCCATAGTCAGGGCGGACCCACCAGGGCCAACTTCTGCAGCAGCGCCCTGCGACCCGGCGAAGAAAGCGCGTTTAACGAATAAACATACGAGAAAGCAGCGGGCGGGTCTTTGGCGGCCCATGATCGAACGGTATTTTCGAGACGCGCCAGCGTCACCTTCTCCGGGGCAATCGTCATCAGATCCGCCACCAGCCTCGACGCTATTTCCGGATTGGAGGGGGTGAGTTCCCCAATCACCGCCACCGTCGCTTCTTCTCGTTGCACCGGATTCGAAATCTTGTTCAGCCAACAACCGGACTCGCCCGGATTCGTCGCGGCGCTGGCTTCGGCCAGCGCCGCGTACCCGCCATCCAGATTGGCCGAAACCGGTTGTTGCAAAAAGTAAGCCTGCGCAGGAGCCATTCCTTTTTGGGTCATCCAACGGTTTACCATCGCCTTCAAAAGACCGTAACGTTCGGTGGGATCGTTCGAGCAGGCGTCGGCGGCCTCCAAGGCGATATCGGGAAACTCTCCGGCTAAAACCGGAAGAACGCCGAGCAAGGCCGCCTGTCTGGAAACAGGGTCGAGGGCTTCAGCCGCTTCCAACGCTTGGCTGCTGTCTTGTGCGCCAAACCCCGCGAAGACCGCTTCGATTTGGGCCGCTTTGGCCGCTGGGTCGGCGATCAGATTCAATCCCCTGACGGCGAAAGCGATATTGCCCGCTGCGATGGCCGCTTGCTTAAATTCGCCGGATGAAAAATATTCGCGCCCATGGGCTTCCGCCCATTTGAGCATTTCCCTCGGATGGCTCCGGTACCAGCCCGAGAGAACAGCGTAGACGGCCGGCTTGCGTTCCTCCCCCGAAATGGCGCCCGCCCACTCAAGCCAAGGCCAGGGATCTTTCGCTCCGGCGACTCGCAACTCCGCCTCGAGCTCCCGATACCGGCCCGACCGGAGCCAAGCGGCCAGCCTACTTTGCTCGCCGTTGTTGGGCGCGGCATTTAAGGGAACAACCACCCGCTCCGGAGCCCAGAGCGACATAGGTTTAAGCCCGGCGGCGGTCGCTTTAAAAAAATTTGAGAAAGGGGCCGGACCGAAACGGCAAAGGGCGAACCCGAGGCCGACGATCCCCAGCCAG
>JBEKQH010000167.1:0-4954 GCA_049519915.1 Opitutaceae bacterium | reverse complement strand
CCCGTCGTAAACCTCGCACCAGGCGTGCGCATCGCTGTTACGCACCATGAGATAATTTTCGAACGCGTTCCAATCGCCGCCCTTGAATCCCGCCACGACCCGCGCGGGAAAATCTGCCGCGCGCGCCAACATCACCAAGGCACCCGCAAACAATTCGCAGTGGCCCGGCGCCCGCGAACGCAGCCAACGCACGAGCGGATCGCCCTCGCCGGCCGGCAATTGAGCATGCAGGGCATAGGCATGCCGCTGCGCCAGCCAGGTCCGCGCGCGCGACGCAAATTCTCGCTCGTCCAAATGCGCGCCGCCCTCGATTTCTCCGGCTATTTCCTTCAGCGCGGCCTGGTCGCCCTCGGCCAATCCCAGGCTGCGCAACGCCTCTCCCGGCGGCGTGGACAGCCAGGTGTCGCCAAGTCGCAGGCCCGACACACGATAGGCGACCATCGCGCCTGGATCGCCGCGCAGCGCGACCATGCCGGCCTTCAAATTCACCCGCAAATCGGTCGGTCCTCCGAGCTTCAAAAAGGCGAATCTCCCCGGCAGCGGCAAATAACGGCTCACGCCCGGTTCCAGGTAAAACGTCCACACGCCCGTCTCGCCACCGTGTTCGTTGCCGGGGATAAAACTCCGGTTGAAGTAATTCACGCTTTGCCGGCGCAACGCCGCGGAGGTGTGAAACTCGCCGTTCCGATATTCGTCCAGGACCACCATCCGCCAGTAAAGCTCTCCGGGCAATTTTGTCGGATCGGGCACCTCAACCCGCAACGCCACGCTGGGGTCCTGCGCGATGTCCGTGACATCGCCGAACCGGATCGTGTCGGAAAATCCGGTCCGCGTCTGCCGCGCGATCAGCCGGTCGAGAAACAGGCTGTTCGAAAGCTCGAACCGTGGCATGGCCAGGAACAACAGCGCCGACAGGCCCACCACGCCCATAAACAAAGCAGCGCCCAAAATCGCCACCCGCCAATCCATCGCTTCGCGCAACCGTGCAAACAGCCGCCGCCACCGCACCCGCGTCCAGCCCGGCGGGAGGTCCGACCGCCCAGGGTCGGATTTCGCCCCGCCCGCCTCCTTGGCGTCGACCAGCGTGATGACCAGCAGGAAGACCAACGCACACGCGGTAAAAGCGAGAATCTGGCCGGCAAAAGCCAACGAGACGGTCAGCGCGCCGGCCGCCACGACGAGGATCAGCCCCAGCACGATCACCTGCAGGTCATCGCGGCGCTTGCGCAGACTCGTTCCGCGGTAAATCAACAGCAGTAAATTCAAACGGGCTAACGCCGGCAGCGCGTCCCCGGTCACGTAGAGATCGCCGGCGAAAAAGAGCACAATGGCCGGAAAGGCCAGCCAATGCGCCCAGGACGGCCAGAGCGCCGCCCAATCCGGCCGGAGCAACATTACGGTCACCCCCACCGTAGCGACTAGCATTAAGGTCCACGCATCGACGTCGAGATACAACACCGACCATGCGGACAACAGCACGAGGATGCCGCCGAGCAGCCACTTCAGCTGGTGCAGCTCGTCGAGATTAAGCTGCGGCCGTTTTTTCTCCGTCGACATAGGCCGCCACTCCCCGCGCCCCGTCCGGCGCGAACGTGATGAGATTTCTTTTCACCGGTAAGATCCGTCCGCCGTCCGCCCCAGGCGTGCCCTGGTCGATGCGCGCCACCACCGCCAGCTGGTCCAGAAATTCCTCCAGGTCGCTCGCTCTGCGCACCGCGAGCGGCGGTTCGTCGTTCACCACCGCCCACCACAGCTTTCCCGCACGGAACAAATCCTCGGCCAAAGTCGCCGCAAAACTTACCAGCCGTTCGAACGGCTCCGCCCGCGTCCAGACCTCCGCCGGCGTCTGCAGCCAAAGGGCAAAGCCCTCCGCGTCTTCCTCGGCAAACTGACGGACCACCAGCTTGCCCAGCCGCGCGCTCGCCTTCCAGTGGATAAGTCGGTGCGAATCGCCCGGTTCATAATGGCGCAGCGCCAATAAATCCGTACCGCCGCCCGCCCGCGTCCGGCGCTCCCCGCCTTGCGGCTGTTTCGCCAGCGCCCCGCCCCAACTCCGGTACTCGACCGGCGCCGGCCAGACCAGGACCTCTGACCGCACATCGCTGCCCAGGGTTTTTTTCAAAAAACCAAAGGGGAAGAGCGATCCCACGCCGGCCAGCTCCAACCGCAGGGCGCCGCGCCGCGCCGGCCGGAACACCCATTCCAGACTGACCCCCTCATCCGCATCGAGTCGGTCGCGCAAATAGAGCTTGGCCTGCGCCTCCGTCTGGTCCGCCGCCGCCAGAATTTCGCGCACGGATCTTTTTTCGACGGACGGCCTCGCGCGCCCCCGGCCCGGGCTGGCCGGGCCCGAGTCTGGCCGATGGGCGGAATCCGCCGCCGGGAGGGCCACCGCCTTCAGGTCAAACCACAGCCCGTAGGTAGGCAGAAAAATCTTCGTGTTGCGCAATTCAAGCGCCACCGTCGCTTCTTGCCCGGCGCGCAGCGCCGGCGCCGTCTTCAGCCGCCAGCGCATTCCGGAAAAGTTCAAGCCCGACAACAATCCGCTCAGGATCAGGCCTGACAGCATCAATGACAGCGCGATAAAGAGAATATTGTTGGCCGTGTTATAAGCGGCCGAGCCGATGCCCATGGCCAAGGCGATCAGCATCACTCCCGGCAGAGTCAGCGCAATGCGTTCCGTGCGCGCCGGGAAGACCAACGCCCAGAGGAGCGTGCTCCATTTAAAGTTGCTCCACCGCCGCACCGGCGAATCGGGACCGCTCCACTCCGCGGACATGACTGCGCTTTTTGCAGTCATGGCCGCGAAAACGCCAAAACCCAAACGCCAAAGCCCAAATAAATTTCAAAAGTCCATTCCTGATTTTTCATTTGAAATAATTTGGGGTTTGGAGCTTTGGCATTTGGGATTTGCCCCGCTCCTCCGGGGCTTAGACCGGCAGCGGGACCACGCTCAAAATCCGCCGCAGGGCAGCCCCCACCGCGCGCCGTTCCTCCAGTCCGTCGCCGGTTGGCCGGACCAAGGCCAGGCGGTGGGCGCACACCGGCCCGGCCATTTCCGCCACATCCTCCGGCACCACAAAATCTCGGCCCAGCGCCAGCGCCCGCGCCTGAGCCGCGCATTTCAGCGCCAGGCCGCCGCGCACGCTGATGCCCGCCTTAAATTCCGTCTCGGTGCGGGTGGCGGCGACGATTTTCAGGATAAACTCAAGGACACTGTCCTCGACAAACACCCGCTGCGCCAGGGCCTGCAGTTTGAGCACATCGCTCCGCGTCACGACCGGATTGAGCTCGATGGCATCGTAGCCGAGACGGGCCGTGCGCAAGATATCCAGTTCGTCTGCTCCCTGCGGATAACCCATCTGCAGCCGCATGAGAAAACGATCGGTCTGGCTTTCCGGCAGCGGAAACGTGCCCTCATAATCGACCGGATTCTGAGTCGCAAAAACCATGAAGGGCGCGCCGACCGCATGCGCCTCGCCATCGACGGTCACCTTGCCCCGGTCCATCACTTCGAGCAGAGCCGATTGGGTCTTGGGCGTGGCACGGTTAATCTCGTCGGCCAGCACGATGTTGGCGAAAATCGGCCCGCGCTTGAACACAAATTCCTTCACCGTTTCATCGTAGATCGCCACCCCGGTCACATCGCTCGGCAGCAAATCGCTCGTGAACTGGATGCGCGCGAAGGAGCAGTCCAACGAGCGCGCCAGCGCGTAAGCCAAGGTCGTTTTCCCGAGACCGGGCAAATCCTCGATCAACAAATGGCCGCCCGCCGCCAGGCAGACCAGCACCTGTCCGATCACGTCGTTCTTCCCCTTGATCGTGCGCTGGAGATTGGCCCGCAGCCGGTCAAACATCTGCTTGGCCTCGGAAATCTGCGCGGCCTGCACAAAATCGCTCATGGTGGCCAAAGATGCCGGTCCCCTTCGCGGAGGCAAATTCATACGGCGGCATCGAGATTTTTCCGCGGCATCCGCGGAAAAATGCCCACCCCGCTCACAGCAGCTTGATCAGCGACGAAAAATCCTCGTCGGACGCACCGCTTTCCTCCGCCCGCCGCAGCTGTTCGCGCAAGGCCTCGAGCAGCGGCAGGCGGCCCGCGAACGCCGGTCCCGCGCCGGCCCGCGGCGAGCTGGCCGAACGGGTCGAATCCGCCGAAAGATCGCCTCCAGCGTTCATGGTCGTGGCCAACCGCATATCCTTGAACATGTGCTTCACGGAGAATTGCGGCGAAAAGTCGCCGGCGCGCAGCTTCGGTTCCTTCAGTTTCACGAAGGCCGAATGGCCGACATTTTTCTCCAACACGCGGAAAAACAGGTCGTCGCCGATACCGGCCCGACGAGCCAGGGTCAGCGCCTCCGCCAGCCCTTCCATCTGCGCCAGGATATTCAAATTCAGCGCCAGTTTGATCGCCGCCGCCTGCCGGTGGGTGCCGATATGAAAGCGATACGCCGAGACCAGCGCCAGCAAGGGCTCGACCTCCGCGACCAGCTCCGCCTCGCCGCCGAGAAAAAACACCGACTGCCGGTTTTCCGCCGCCGGTTTGCTGCCGGTAAAAGGCGCCTCGAGGTAGCGCGCGCCGCGCGCCGTCACCTGCGACAAAAACCGGTCGCTGCTGGCCGGGTCGATCGTGCTCGATTGCATGACAATCTTGCCGGGCCCGAGCTGGGGCAGGATCTGCTCTAGGATAGTCGCCACCGCCGGCGGATCGGCCACGACGATCTGCACCACGTCGGACGCCGCAACCACCTCCGCCGGCGAGTTTTTCCAGGCCGGCGCTTGCGGCTGCGGCGTCCGGTTCCAGCAACCCGCCAACCGGCCCGCGGCGGCATAGTGCTTCAGCCAGGCTCCGCCGATAATTCCCAGTCCGATGACCCCGATGGTTTTGTTCATGATGGAATCTTTGAAATTCAGAAGCCAAAAATCCGGGAAACAAGCCCCATTTGCATGAATG
>JBEKQH010000166.1:0-4961 GCA_049519915.1 Opitutaceae bacterium | reverse complement strand
GTCAGAATTGCCATCCACCTGCCTGGGCTGCACCTGACCAGCTGGGCCTATCAGCTCTATTTCCTGGCTGCGATTCCCCTCGGTTTTCTGAGCGCCGCTTTGGTGGGCATTGCGCTTGAGCGCAGTGTCATCCGCTTCCTCTACCGCCGCCCGCTCGAAAGCCTGCTCGCGACTTTTGGGGTTTCGCTGATTCTACAACAATTGTTCAAGCTCACGTTCGGCTCCAACAACGTGAATGTCGACAGCCCGGTTTACCTGAGCAGCAACTGGACGGTCTTTGACATCACTTTCGACTGGAACCGCGTTTTCGTGATCGGTTTCGCGACGGTTATTGTCTTCGGCGTGTGGCTGGCGCTGACCAAGACCCCGCTCGGTTTACTCATCCGTTGCGTGATGCAAAATCGGACGATGGCCGCCTGCATGGGAGTGCGCACGGAGCGGGTAAACATGCTCACTTTCGGCCTCGGCAGCGGACTAGCCGGGCTGGCCGGCGTATTTGTGACCCAGCTCGGCACAGTGGGCCCGTCGATGGGACAGGAGTATATTGTGGACAGTTTCATGACCGTCGTCGTGGGAGGAGTGGGCAGCATTTTCGGCACCGTGGTGAGCGCGCTAGGGATCGGCCTCGCCGACCAATCGATCCAGCAGATTCTGCTCAATCCCGTGCTGGGAAAGGTTCTCGTGCTGTTTGCCATCATCTTGTTCCTGCAATGGCGCCCCACCGGCCTCTTCTCGGCCCGCAGCCGCAGCCTTGACTGACCGCGCATGCCCACCTCCGCCCAAACCGCATGAGTTCGCTTGCTGCCAGACGCTTCTTCCGTTCCCGCCACATGGAATTCGCCGGGGTGGGCGTCTTTCTGACGCTGCTGACCGTGGTTTTCCCCCTGCTCAATGCCCACGGCCTGCTCAGCGATTACACGGTCAGCCTCTGGGGAAAATATCTTTGTTACGCATTGCTCGCCCTTTCGGTAGACCTGCTTTGGGGTTACACCGGGTTGCTGAGCCTCGGACAGGCCCTGTTCTTTAGCTTGGGTGGCTATATGTTCGGCATGTACCTCATGCTGCTGATTGGCCCCTTGGGCAGCTACGCCAAGGCCGGGCAGAATCCGGCCGGCCTGCCGGATTTCATGGTTTTTCTTGGGCATACGTTTCTGCCGCCGTTTTGGCGGCCGTTCCACTCCTTCGGGTTTGCCGTGATGATGGTGTTTGTCCTGCCGGGCCTGCTGGCGCTTGTCTTTGGCTTCCTGGCCTTCCGGTCGCGGATCAAGGGTGTGTATTTTTCCATCCTCACCCAGGCCCTGACCTACGGGGCGATGCTCCTATTTTTTCAGAATGATTTCACGATGGGCGGAAACAACGGTTTCACGGATTTCAAGTTCATCCTGGGCCATTCGCTTGTCGACAAAGTCGCCGGGCCCGCGACCATGCGCGGACTTTTTGTGGCCACCTCCGTGACGGTGCTGCTCGTCTCCCTCGGCTGCTACTGGCTCAACGGGACCAAGTTCGGCCTCGTGCGCCAGGCGATCCGGGACGGCGAAAACCGCGTGCTATTCAGCGGCTACGCCACCGCCCACTTCAAACTGTTTGTCTTCGTCGCGGCCGCGATGATCGCGGCCGTCGGCGGCGCGCTCTTTGTTCCGCAGGCGGGCATCATCAATCCGGACCAGATGACGCCGGAAAAATCGATCGAGGCCGTGGTCTGGGTCGCCGTTGGTGGCCGCGGCACACTCATCGGACCGATTATCGGCGCGATCGGCATCAACGCGCTCCGCAGTTGGGCCACCCACGCCTACCCGGATTCGTGGCTCATCATCCTCGGCGCGCTTTTCCTCGGCGTGGTCCTTTTCCTGCCGGGAGGCGTTGTCAGCCTGCCGCCCAAGTTCATGGAGCTCTGGCGGCACTACCGCAAATCTCCCGACCGCCCATGAGTCATCCCGTTCTCACCGTCGAAGACGTCTCCAAGTCCTACGATGGCTTCAAAGCCATCTCGGATCTTACCTTCTATCTGTTTCCGGGTGAGTTGCGCACGGTCATCGGGCCGAATGGCGCCGGAAAATCCACCTTCTTCGACCTTATCACCGGCCGCGCCCGGCCGGATCGGGGCGTGATCGAGTTCGACGCCGGTCCGCGCACCCACGACCTGACCACCCTCAGTGAATACGCGATCAACCGCCTTGGCATCGGCCGTAAATTCCAAACTCCCAGTGTCTTCGTCGAGCACACCGTCTGGGACAACCTTGTGCTTTCGCTCAAGGGCTCGCGAGGCGTTTTCGCTTCGCTCTTCAAACGCACGTCCTCCACCGAACGCGACCGCATCGCCGACCTGCTCAAGCTCATCCGGCTCGACGTCAAGCGCGACTGGAAGGCCGGCCTGCTCGCGCACGGGGAGAAGCAATGGTTGGAGATCGGCATGCTGCTGGCCCAGGATCCGCAAGTGCTTCTCGTGGACGAGCCGGCCGCCGGAATGTCCGATGAAGAGACCCATCGTACGGGCGAGTTGCTCATCAGCCTCGCGGGCAAACACAGCATCGTCGTCATCGAACACGACATGACGTTTGTCCGGCAGATCGCCCGCGACAACCCGGTCACCGTCCTGCACCAGGGTCACGTGCTCTGCGAGGGGAAATTCGAGGAGGTCCAGGCCAATCCCAAGGTCCGCGAAGTCTATCTCGGCCGCGGAAAACACTGATTTGGCCAACATGAACCACAGAGACACGGAGACCACGGAGATCTGGCCCAAATGGCTTCCCGCCGATCGGGCTCTGTGCCCTCCGTGCCTCCGTGGTTCAATTTCCCCATTTCGTTTCAGATGACCTCATTGCTCCAACTTTCCTCGATCGAGGCGGACATCGGCGGCTCGCGCATCCTCCGCGGTGTCACGCTCGAGATTAACTCCGGCGAGGTGGTCGCCCTCATGGGCCGCAACGGCGTGGGCAAAACGACGACGCTAAAGTCCATCACCGGCGTGCTGCCCGTGCGCGCGGGCTCCATCACCTTTGACGGTCAGCGCATCGATCCGTTGCCGCCCGATGTGCGCGCCCGGGCCGGCATCGGCTATGTGCCGCAGGGCCGTGACATATTTCCGCATCTGACGATCGAAGAGAATCTCCATGTCGGCCTCGTGGTCCATGGCTACCGCGGGGCCATGGCTCGCCGCATGCTTGACCGCGTCTACACGTTGTTTCCCGTGCTGACAGAGATGCGTTCGCGCAAGGGCGGCGTGCTTTCCGGCGGGCAGCAGCAGCAGCTCGCCATCGGCCGCGCACTGCTCACCAACCCCAAGCTGCTCATCCTCGACGAGCCGACCGAGGGCATCCAGCCGTCCATCATCGACCAGATCGGCGATACCCTGAAAAAACTCAAGCTCAGCAATATCTCCGAGGAGGAGGCGACCGCCCAGTCCCGGCACGACGCCGCGAAGATCATCGGGGCGGTCCGGGAACTTAAGCGCGAGGGGGCCCTCGCCATTCTCCTCGTCGAACAATACGTTGATTTTTGCCGCGAAGTCGCCGACCGTTTTTATGCCATGGATCGCGGCGCCGTCACTTTTTCCGGGCCCATCGCCACGCTCACCGACGACGTCGTGCGCGAACATTTACAAGTTTAGTTTGAACCACGGAGGCACGGAGGACACAGAGAAACATGAAGATGAGCGAAGCTTCTTTATTTTCACTGCCTTATCATCCTCCGTGTTCTCCATGTCTCTGTGGTTAACTTAAGTTTTCCATGCATTTAACTCCTCGCGAACGCGAAAAGCTCCTGGTCGTGGTCGCCGCCGATCTTGCGCGCCGTCGGCAGGCGCGCGGCCTCAAGCTCAACTATCCCGAGGCCATCGCCCTTATCACCTACGAAATCATGGAAGGAGCGCGCGACGGCAAATCGGTCGCCGAGCTCATGAGCTTCGGCACCACGCTCCTCAAGCGCGCCGAGGTGATGGAAGGCGTGGCCGAAATGATCCACGAAGTGCAGGTCGAGGCTACCTTCCCCGACGGCACGAAACTCGTCACGGTGCATAACCCGGTCAGATGAATGCCGAACTCCCAACGCTGAACGCTGAACGCCGAAGTCCGAACTTCCGGCGCGCATGTCGGCCTCTGCACTTTGACGTTCAGCGTTCAACGTTCAACGTTCAGCGTTTTTCCAGCCCATGATTCCCGGCGAAATCATCATCGCACCCGAGGCTCCGTCCTTCGCGATCAACACCGGCCTGACGACCCGGCCGATCGAGGTCACCAACACCGGCGACCGGCCCATCCAGGTCGGCTCGCACTTTCATTTTTTCGAGGTCAACGAAGCCCTGCGCTTTGACCGGGCCGCCGCCCGCGGCTTCCGCTTAAACATTCCCGCCGGCACCGCCGTGCGTTTCGAAGCCGGCGACACCAAACGCGTCGAACTCGTCGCCCTCGCCGGCACCCGCGAAGTATACGGTCTAAACGGCAAGATCAACGGACGTCTGGAAAAGGTAGGGCGCGTTATCCCTAACGCGCCGTCCGCACCTCGCCGCGCCAAGAAGCGCGTTTAGCTCCACCCGCCTTTACTCAGCCTTCAGTATTCAGCCTTCAGCTTTATGAAGATGACCCGCCGCCAATACGCCGAGATGTTTGGCCCGACCG
The DNA here is from genome assembly GCA_049519915.1 of Opitutaceae bacterium. Classification (GTDB taxonomy): domain Bacteria; phylum Verrucomicrobiota; class Verrucomicrobiia; order Opitutales; family Opitutaceae; genus DASRHD01. The sequence goes on along the minus strand of JBEKQH010000166.1, from coordinate 348 downwards.
TGGGCGACCAGGTCCGCCTCGCCGACACGGAGCTGTTTGTGCAGGTCGAGCGCGACCTCATTGCCGAGGGCGGCGGTTACGGCAATGAGATCAAGTTTGGCGGCGGCAAGGTTATCCGCGACGGCATGGGCCAGTCGCCCGTCGCCACCGATGCCGAATCGCTCGACCTCGTCATCACCAACGCCCTGATCCTCGATCCGATCCTCGGCGTCATCAAAGCCGACATCGGCATCAAGCACGGACGCATCGTCGGCATCGGGCACGCCGGCAATCCCGGCATCCAAAGCGGACTCGGTTCGATCTATCCCGATCCGGCCACCAAAAAGAAGAATCCCATGATCGTCGGTG
>JBEKQH010000165.1:0-4961 GCA_049519915.1 Opitutaceae bacterium | reverse complement strand
GCCCGGCGTCGAGGCGCTGGTGCGCGCGTTGCACCGCACGAGTCGGCAGAGTGGCGGCCAACTCGGGGAGGTGCTCTTCCTGGTGGCGCTCGTCGCGGGCATTTTCTGGCTTTACTATATGGCGACCATCCACGGGGCGCAGTCGCTCCTGCCGGCGGAATGGAGAAATTAGAAGCGGCGACGCCGCTGAAAATTAGGAAGCCAAGAAACCGGGAAAATATGGGACTCCTGGATTCATGGATTCCTACTTAAATCTTCGGTAATCTCTGCCCGCGGCGCGCGTTCATTCTCTTTCTTTGCGCCTCTGCGGCTTTGCGTGAGATAAAACTCAGCCGCCTGTCAGATCACCCAGTCGCCGAAATCCATCGGCTTGCTGGTCTCGACGACCGTTTCGTCCCTTTGTCGCGTGCGAATGACGAGGTTTTCCCCTTTGAAATAGACGACGCTGTGCGGCGGCACGCTTTGCAGGAGCCACACGCTGGAACCGACGATCGAATGTTCGCCCACGCGGGTTTCGCCGCCGAGGATGGTGGCATGGGCGTAAATGGTGACGTGGTCGCCGATGTCGGGATGGCGTTTGACCCCTTTCACCGGATTGCCGGCGGAATCGAGCTCGAAGGATTTTGCCCCAAGCGTGACGCCTTGGTAGAGTTTCACGTGGTTGCCGAGGGTCGCGGTCTCGCCGATGACCACCCCCGTGCAGTGATCGACGAAGAAATGTGTGCCGATGCGCGCGCCGGGGTGAATGTCGGCGCCGGTGCGTTCATGCGCGTACTCGGTGAGCATGCGCGGAAGCAGCGGCACGCCGAGATGGTAGAGCACGTGGGCCAGCCGCTGCAGCGAAATGACCAGGACGCACGGGTAGGCGAGGATGATTTCCTCCACATTGCGCGCGGCCGGGTCGCCGCTGAAGGCGGCGGCGACGTCGGTCTGGATGATCTTCCGCAGCGCCGGGAGCTGGTCGAGCGCGGCGTCGGTCAGCTCGCGGGCGCGGGGGGAGGCGTTGGCGTCGCGCGCGAAACGCAGGCTTTTTTCCACCTCGGCCGATAGACGCGACTCGATGTGTTTGAGCAGGCGGCTGACGTGCGCCGGCACCTCTTTCTTGGCCAGGCCGCGCTCTTCGAAATAGCCAGGGAAAAGCAGATGCATGCAATCTACGGCGAGCTGGTTGACCGACGCCTGCGAAGGCAGGTTGGTCCCGTCAAGGTGGTTGATGCCGCCGTCCGCATCATAGGAGGCGAGCAGGGCGCGTTGGATGTCGTCGTGGTGCGTCATGGCCGGGCTCGGACTGGCCAGACTTGGCTGGATCTGCGACGCGTCCAAGCCCAATTTTTACGGTGGATGGCCAACCGAACCGCCCATTCATGGCAATCGAGGAGTGTTTCTCGCGAAGTAAGCGAAGGATGCGAAGGTGAAGCTTATTGCCGCAGATGACACGGATAGTCAGACATAGCTGTGACATGTGAATCTGGAGTTTAACTTCGAATCCTTCGCGAGACTGATCAGAAACCCGCGGTCATTTCCGGGCTGGACAAGACGTGGACGATGTCTCTTAGTGCGCCTTCCCCGTTGGAAACGCTCAGGTGGTGGAATTGGTAGACACACACGTTTGAGGGGCGTGTGCCGTAAGGCGTAAGGGTTCGAGTCCCTTCCTGAGCACCATCCTTCGCTCGTTGAGCTACGGATGGCACGGCCACTCTTTTGGGAAGGAATAGCTGGACCCTTTTGAGAGGCCTTAAGAAGGATGCCCTTCGTAGTCCCGCGTTTGCGGGACGAAGTAGAGCCTTCCTTTCTGCTATCGCAATGCGATGCGTGCCACGACGGAGCTCGGAGAGCGAAGGCTGGCTTCCGCATCCGCTAAAGCTACGGCCCGACAGGGCAGGCCAGCTTCTCAAAAACCTAGAGACTAGTGTAAGTATTTGGTCGTTGGAGGCGAAGGCTGCCACAGCGTAGTCCATCGAAAGCGGGACGAAGATGAGTCACGCCGTCGCACGGCTACTCGCCGGGATTGTGGAATCCACAAATGCTTTGCAAAGGTTCTCAATTCCGGGGTCCCGGGCATTCCAGAAAAGCACCAGTCCAGAAAAATTCAGATACCCCCATTTTTTGGGGGTATACAAGCGGGGCATCAATTGTTAAAAAGAGGAGTTTGGATAGCGCTGTCCTCGCGATAAACACGACAAATCGTTCCGTCCTGAAGCCATCATCCTCTTAAACATATGAATACCGAATCATCTTTTGCCGCCCGGATTACATGGAGCTGCCGCGGTCTGTTGCTCGTTGGGTTGCTATTGACCGGACGCGCTGTTTTTGGCCAAGGCTACAATCCGCCCGATTTATCCTCTAGTACCCTGGTGTCCGCACCGGTTTATCCTTCCGCAGATAACTACGACTGGATCATCTACCCGGAAGTGAATACAGGGTGGTACACCGTGACACCACAGGGAGGAATAATTGCTGTGACTATTCCTCGGGATCAAATCGTGGTGCCTTTTGTGTGGTACAACACTGTCGATTATGATAATGAAGGTTTTCCCGACCTTGGGCCGTTTGACGAAGGCAGTTCGGCTTATTGGCAATATGCCTACCTCTCGATTTGGACCACAAACGGCAACTGGGTTCTCAACTATGTTCCCATTGCGTGGTACGATAAGACGGGAGCCGGCCCCAACACCGGGCCGTATACGATAGCTAAAGACAACTATGCGGACTATGCGATGATCTTTCAGCTTGTGAGCGGAAAAAATAATTGGAACGTGACGCTAAATCCTAACCAGCCCTACTATTATGACATTTATTCGTCGGCGTTGAATCCGAGTGGCCAGAACACGAAAACCCAAAAATGGCTCAACACCGATTGCTCAGCCTGGCTCGAAACCGATATCGGTAATGAGAGCTACCCCTGGTTCGAAGTGACCTACAATCCGTCGGCGCCGCAGTCCTCCTACCAACTGCCGTACCCGATGCTATTGTCTCCGGGCAACGGCGCGACCGTGAACACAAAAACGCCCACGCTTTTATGGGCGGGCGCCAACGACGCCGCACAATTCGATTTACAGGTCCTCAATTCCGCCGGAAACGTCGTCTACAGCACGTCCATCCCAACCAATAGTCCTCTCTGGGGTCGTAATATGATTACGCTCCCAAGCTTGACCGTCGGCCAGAAGTACAGTTGGCGGATGCGACAGTATCTTTATGTCCAAACTCCCGCGCCGGGGACTTCAACCGGGTATACAACATATTCAGCCTGGTCGCCCTGGAGCGCTTCTTCGTCCTTCACTGTAGAGTGAAAGGCATCAAGTTTAACACCTTTACCTATTGGCGAGAACGAAACCATGAAGTTGATTTCGTCCTCCAGCACGGCGCAGAGTGCGTGGCGATCGAAGTGAAAAGCGGCCGGCGCCCGGAGTCATTGCCAGGCATGGCGGCCTTCGCGAAACATTTTTCACCGAAGAAAACCCTGCTGGTGGGGGCGCAAGGCATCGCGCTGGAAGAATTTCTCGGCAAGCCCGCAGAATATTGGTTCAGATAATTTTTTCGCATCGCGAAAAAATGGTAAACGTCCGGCCGGGTGCCTTGGTATGACATATTGATCGTTACGATGACGATGTCTCAATGGTAACCAATGCGACGTCGCATTGGTTACCAATACGATTTAGGCTATCGGCTTCCAACGAGCTGGCGTGAGGTCATCGAGGTCATCCCGGGTGGTCATGGTGGGCAGCCGGCTGAGGACATCCCGAAGGTAAGCGAGCGGATCGATTTTTCGGCGCTGGCAGGAGACGACAATCGAGTAAATGATAGCGGATCGCTGTCCAGCATTGGGGTGTCCGATAAACAGCCAGTTTTTCTTTCCGATGGCCGAGGGTCGGATGGCATTTTCGACCAAGTTGTTGTCCAGCCGGGTTTCGCCGCAATCCAGATGCTTGGTCAGTGGGACCCAATGGCGCAGCAGGTAGTCGCAAGCTTTGCCGAGGCCGGACTTGGGACGCGCCTTCTCGCGCAACCCCGTCGCCACCTTGCGCAGCCAATAGAGCGGCCGGGGATAGTGCTTTTGACGATGCCGCCGGCGGTTGGAAACGGTCAGGTTGTTTTCATCCCAGCGTGCCTCGCACTCATACAGCCAACCGATGATCCGCAGGACAAAACGGACGGCCTTCGGGCTTTCCGCCTCGGCTTCAAAGAACTTGCGCCGAGCGTGAGCCCAACAGCCCACCCAAGTCACCTCCGGATGATTGCGGGCATAGCTTTCGTACGCGCCCCAGGCATCCGACTGGAGGATTCCGGCAAAACCGTCGATCAGACTGGTCAGTTCCCCATGGCGACGCGACAGCCGCCAGTCAAAGACCACGTCTTCTTTGGGACGGCTGATCACCCACAGCCAGCCTTCGGTTGTACCACCGTGCTTTTCGTCGGGATCATTGCAGCGCACCGGCGTCTCGTCGGCCTGGAGGTAGCCTCCGGCCAACAACCGCCGATGCATCTGCCGGTAAATCGGCTCCAGCCACTCGGCCGTAATCCGGATCCAATCCGCCATGGTTTGCCGCGGGATCGATGCGCCCCAGCGCTCGGATTGGCGTTCCAAACGGTAAAGGGGCATGTGCTCGACGTACTTCGAAAGTGCAATCCAAGCCAGCAAGCCCGCCGAGGCATAGCCACCCGCCACCGGCCGTTGCGGCGCAGGCGCCACCAGCGGCGCGAGCGTGCGGTCCATTTTGTGCCGATACTTTGGTCGCACAATCTCGCGCTTGTAGACCTGCGGAGCCGTCACATCGATCTCGAAGGTGCGCTCCTCGCCGATGCGTTCATAAGCCTCCGGGTTGCGCTTCACCTCTTCGGGTTCGATCACCACCGTTTCCTTCACCGGCACGTTGCGGAAGGCCTCGGCCGGCGTTTCCCGTTGCGGCTTCGGGCTGGCCACCCGTTCGTAGCTGATCTGCTCCATCTTCGCCGGCGCTGTC
>JBEKQH010000164.1:0-4981 GCA_049519915.1 Opitutaceae bacterium | reverse complement strand
CGAGGGTAGGTTGGAGACGGATTCCGCTTTCAAAACGCTCCACGCGACCGGCCACCTGCGTTTGTCGGCCGGCCGACTCGAGCTCGTCGAACCCCGGTTGCGGGCTCTCGGCGGGCTGACGGTTGAAACGGATTTCGATCTGACCCAAAACACCGCCCACACCCGGGTCGACCGCCTCACGGTGCAAGTGGCCGGCGCGCGCCCGGTGGCCGAAGTTCGCGCCCTTCAGCCCTTTGAATTCGATTCCCGGACGATCGAACTTAAAGTCGCCGATCCCACGAAGGAGTTGCTCGGCTTTACGTTGCAAGGTTTGCCGCTCGCGTGGATCCAGCCGTTCTTGCCCGGTCTGGCGGTGGCGGGCAACGACGTGACGGGTGCGCTTCTCATCAGCGCGCGCAACGGCGGCTTCCATTTTGAATCTTCCCGGCCGTTGGAAATGAGAAATTTCTCGGTCGCACGCGCCGGGCACCCGCTGGCCCGCCTCGACCAAATGGCCTTCATTGTCACCGGCGACTATACGTTGCAGCAAGGCTGGCAGGCTAGCCTGAGCGCCCGTGCGCAAGACGGGCCGCGAACCCTTTTCACATTGCAGACGAAAGCCGGTTCGATCGCCGGCGCCTTGCCCGCGATCAAGGCGACGGGACGAGGGCAAGCCGATTTGGCTGCGCTGTTCGCCCAGCCTGCGCTGGCCTCGCTCGGGCCTCTTACCGGCGGCTCGGCCCAGCTCGATTTTCAGGCTAGTTTCGACGAGAAAAAGGAAGTCGAAGCGAAGTTTACCGTCGCCGGAATGACTTCCCTGCGCGTGCCGTCGCTACCGACGTTGGCCGGCGAAGTCCGGGCCGAACAGGCGGCCGACGGCCAAGTGACGTTCAACCTGCCGCTGACGGTCGAAAACGCCGGCCGGAAATCCGATCTTGCGCTCAGCGGAAAGTTTCGGCCCGGGGCGGGTGGGGCGGACATCGACGTGCGTTTGGCCAGCAACCTCATGGTGGTGGACGATCTGAAAATTCTGGCGGCGCCCTTTGCGGAACGGTCGTTGCCACCGACTCACGTGGCCGGATCCCGGACCCTCGTGCCGGTGCCATCGGCGGAGACGCGCGACGCAGCGCCGCCGTGGAAGGGTGTGACCGGCCGTCTGACGCTGGCGTTGAAGAAAATCGTCTCCGGACCCTTCGAGATGGACGACGTCGCCGGTGAGCTCAAGATTGGTTCCGACGCCTTTGCGCTCGATCCGTTCCGGGCCGTATTGGGCAGCGGCGGCGAAATCAAGGCGGCCTCGACGGTCGATTTTGCCGAAGCCGCGCCGGAGCCTTACTCGCTCAAGGCGAAAGTTGCGGCTAGCAACGTGGACAGCGCGCCGCTCTTTCGGGCGCTCGATCCAGCCCAACCGCCGACCGTAGAGGGAAAATTTGGTCTTACCAGCGAGCTCGCGAGCCAGGGCCTCACTCTTGCCCACCTGGCCCGGCGTGTCCAAGGCGAGGCCACCTTGACCAGCAAGAGCGGTATTTTCCGCGGCTTGGCCCGGAGCGGCGGCGCGCAGGTGTTGGGCCCTCTTTCCGGCCCGGCGGGCGGCCTCAATCGCTCGTCGGATTTTGCCTCGGTCGGCAGGCTGACGGACGCCTTGCAGCAATTTCCTTACGATCAAATCAATGTGCAGCTCATTCGCGACTCGTCGCTCAACGTGCAAGTAAAAGACTTCAGTGTGATCTCGCAGCCGTTGCGGGTGACCGGCACGGGCCGGCTGACCTATCAAAAAGGAGTCTCCTTGCTCAACCAGTCCCTGGCCTTGCAAATCCAGCTCGCGGCGCGGGACGATTTTGCCACGTTGTTCGATGCCCTCCGCAAACTTTCGTCGGAGAAGGACGAGCTGGGCTATACTCGGGTGAGCCGCCCGATAGAAATCGCCGGAACCCCGGCCCACCCGGACACGGACGACCTTTACGCCTTCCTCGAGGAAGGCGGAGCTTCGCGGACCCTTGATCGTTATTTGCCCAAGTTGCTGAATCTTTTCGGCAAATAAGGATTCATGATTTTAAAGATTCTTATCCGTGACCGCGCCTTCGGAGGCGCTCGTCACCGTATGCGCGTACTTGGCTAGCACCCCGCGGGTTTCCTTGGGCTTTTTCGCTTTCCACTTTTTGCGGCGGGCGGCGATCTCCTTTGCGGACAGGCCGAGCGCAAGGGTGTTTTTTACCGCATCGATGGTGATCGGGTCGCCGTTCTTGAGGAGCGCGATCGGACCGCCAATCGCGGCTTCGGGCGCGATGTGGCCGACGACAAAGCCGTGGCTGCCGCCGGAAAAGCGTCCGTCGGTGATGAGCGCCACGTCCTTGCCCAGGCCCTTGCCCATGACGGCGCTGGTGGGCGCCAGCATTTCGCGCATGCCGGGACCGCCCACCGGCCCCTCGTTGCGGATGACGATGACGTGGCCGGCCTTCACGCGGCCGTCGAGGATGGCCTTGAGCGCGGATTCCTCGGATTCGAACACGATGGCCCGGCCCGAAAAGGTGAGGCCTTCTTGGCCGGAGATCTTGGCCACCGCGCCCTGCGGCGCGAGGTTGCCGTAAAGAATGCGCAGGTGGCTGTCGGCTTTGATCGGATTCGACAGCGGGCGGATGACATCCTGATCGGCCGGGTAGGGGGCGATCTTTTTCAAATTCTCCGCCACGGTCTGGCCGGTGACGGTCAGGCAATCGCCGTGGAGCAGGCCCGCGTCGAGCAGCATTTTCATGAGCGGCGGCAGGCCGCCGATGCGCACGAGGTGCGATACGGCGTATTTGCCCGACGGCTTGAGGTCGGCGAGCACGGGCACGCGTTTGCCGATGCGGGTGAAGTCGTCGAGCGAAAGTTTCACGCCGGTGGTGTGGGCGATGGCGAGCAGGTGGAGGACGGCATTGGTCGAGCCGCCGAGGGCGATGACGACGGTGATCGCGTTCTCAAAGGCCTTTTTCGTGAGGATGTCGCGCGGGCGGATGTTCCGCTTTAACAGCGCGAGGGCGGCCTCGCCGGCCTGCCGGCAGTCGAGTTTCTTGTCTTCGGAAACGGCGAGTTGGGAGGAACTGTTGGGCAGGCTCAGACCGAGCGCCTCGATGGCCGAGGCCATGGTATTGGCTGTGTACATGCCGCCACAGGAACCGGGCCCCGGGATGGACCAAGCTTCGATCTCGCGCAAGCCGGCATCGTCGAGCGTGCCGCGGGCGTGCTGGCCGACGGCCTCGAAAACGCTGACGATATCGCATTCCTTTTTCGTGCCCGGGTGGATGCCGGGGAGAATCGTGCCGCCATAGACGAAGACGCCCGGGCGGTTGAGACGGGCCATGGCCATGACGCAGCCGGGCATGTTCTTGTCGCAACCTCCGATGGCCACGAGTGCGTCGAAGCCTTCGGCGGCGGTCACGGTCTCGACGGAGTCGGCGATGACTTCGCGCGAAACAAGCGAGTAGCGCATGCCGGGCGTGCCCATACTAATGCCGTCGGAGACGGCAATGGTGCCAAAGATGATGGATTTCCCGCCGGCGGCGTCGGCTCCCGCGGCGGCCTCCCGCGCCAACTGATCGATATGCATGTTGCAGGGCGTGACCATGCTCCAGGTCGAGGCGATGCCGACGATGGGCTTGGCAAAATCGGCATCGTCGAAGCCGACGGCGCGCAGCATGGACCGGTTGGGCGCGCGGTCAGGACCGTCAACAACGACGGCGGAATGGGCGCGTAACGAGGCGGGTTGGGCGGAGGATTTGGAACTCATGAAAGATAGACGTGGAACCATTACGCTTACCCGGACGGACGGGGACGCGCAAGCCGCGACTTAGCAGGAACCCGTGGGCGAAGCCCGACGGGCTCCTGCGAAAAAGGAGATTGCTTCACGGGGGCCGCGGAGCATTCACTCGACCCGGAATTTTCGCATGGCATTCAATCTGAAAAAAGTGATCAAGGCGCTGCTGTTCTCGTCCAGCCGACCGCTGGCGGCCAAGGACATCCAGGACGCCTTTACGCGTTTTCACGAGCAGGCGGCGTTGCCGCCGGCCCCGGCGGTGGAAGCGGGCTCCGCTCCGGCCGAACCCGCGCCGGCCCCCCCGGAAGAGGCGGCCGAGGTGTCGGAAGTTCCCGCTGACCAGCCGGCAGACTCCGATGTGCCGTCGCTGATCACCACGGCACAGATTCGCGAAGCGATGGACGAGATCGCCGCGGAATTGCGAGCCGCCGACGATGTTTATTTGTTAGTGGAAGGATCCAATGGTTACCGATTGGTGACGCATCCGCGTTTTGCGCGGTGGATCCGCATCCTGCGCAATGAGCCGCCCCCTTTAAAACTGTCCCAATCGGCGCTCGAGACGCTCGCGGTCGTGGCGTACCGGCAGCCGGTGACGCGGGCGGAGATCGAGCATATCCGCGGCGTTTCCGCCGAGGCCGGCCTGAACAAGCTGCTTGAACGCGAGCTCGTGTATGTCGTGGGCCGGGCGGAGCTGCCCGGCCGGCCGATCCAGTATGGCACGACGGATGCGTTCATGGAATTCGTCGGCGTCAAGTCGCTGGACGAACTGCCTGCGTCCGACGTGCTTTCGCACCGGCAGATCGATGCCTGGCTGGAAACCGCGATGAACCCGAAAAATCTCTCCGATTCCGACATGGGGCTCGAGCAGGAAGACCTGCCCTTGGCGCCTGCCGCCGGCGAAAGTCCCGTGCCGGCCGAACAAAAACCCGCCTAACCGACGCAACGTTTTTCAATCGCTTGCCCACATGGACCTCACCCCTCTCCGTGAAAAGATCGATGCGCTCGACCGCCGTATGGTCGACTTGCTCAACGAACGCTTGGCGCTGGCGGCCGAAATAGGCAAATTTAAGCGCGACACCGGCGGACAGATTTACGTGCCCGAGCGGGAGGACGCGGTTTTGCGCAAAATCGCGGAGTTCAACCAGGGGCCGATCAAAAACGACGCCCTGCAGGCCATCTATCGGGAAATCATGTCGGCTGCCCTGGCAT
>JBEKQH010000163.1:0-4988 GCA_049519915.1 Opitutaceae bacterium | reverse complement strand
GCGAGGTGAAAGTGCACGCCGTGCGCGGCGTTTCGATCGATATTCAACCCGGCGAGTTCGTCGCTTTGATGGGCGCAAGCGGCTCCGGGAAATCGACCTTGATGAATCTCCTCGGCTGCCTCGACCGGCCGACCGAGGGACGCTATCTGCTCGACGGAACCGACGTGTCCCATCTCGACCGCAACGACCTGGCCGACATCCGCAATAAGAAGCTGGGCTTCGTCTTCCAGGGCTACAACCTGCTCGCGCGGACGACGGCGCAGGAAAACGTCGAGCTGCCCATGCTCTACGGCCAGCGCCGGATTTCCCGGCCGGAGATGCACGAACGGGCCCGTCACTGCCTTGAGATCGTCGGCCTCGCCAACCGCGCCGATCATTTCCCCAGCCAGCTTTCCGGCGGCCAGCAGCAACGGGTGGCCATCGCCCGCGGGCTCGTCAACCAGCCCCAGGTGCTGCTGGCCGACGAGCCGACCGGCAACCTCGACAGCCAGACGTCCATCGAGGTCATGGGCGTTTTCCAAAAGCTCAACGACGCCGGCATCACCATTCTCATGGTCACCCACGAGCTCGACATCGCGCACTTCTGCAAGCGCAACCTGATCCTCCGCGACGGCCAGTTGGTCAGCGACGTGCAGGTCGCCAATCGCTCCATCGCCGAAGAGGAACTGCGGCAGCTGCGCGCGGCCGAAGTCGCGGCCAAACTCACGGCCTGACCGTCATGCGATTTTTCTCCACCATTCTCGCCGCCTTGCGCGCCTTGCGCCGCAATAAAATGCGCTCAGTCTTGACCGCGCTGGGCATCATTATCGGCGTCGCCGCCGTCATCGCCATGGTCAGCATTATCAATGGCGCCAAATCGCAGCTCCAGGCGCAGATCGCCAGCCTGGGCCAGAATGTCGTCCTGGTTTTCTCGGGAAATTTTTCCGCCGGCGGGGTTCGCAGCGGCCTCGGCGGGGCGGGCACGCTGACGGTGGACGACGCGCTCGCGATCCAAAACGAAGTGCGTGGCGTGCTCGCCGTCAGCCCGGAGGTGCGCGACCACAAGCAGGTCCTGGCCAACGGCCTTAATTGGGCGACCCAGATTTTGGGTGAAGGGCCCGATTATCTCACGATCCGCGACTGGGTCATGACCGCCGGCAATATGTTCACCGAGCAGGACCTGCGCAGCACCGCCAAGGTCTGCATCGTTGGACAAACCATCGTCAATCAGCTGTTTCCCAACCAAGATCCGGTTGGGCAGACCTTGCGGATTCAAAACATACCCTTCAAAGTCGTGGGCGTATTGAGCGTCAAAGGCCTTTCCGTGATGGGGACCGACCAGGACGATGTGGTGATCGTGCCCTACACCAGCGAGATGAAACGCGTCTCCAAGCGCACCAATTTGGGCGGGGTCAACGTCCAGGCGGAATCGTCCGAAGCCGAAACGCGGGTGGAAAGCGACATCACCGACCTGCTTCGCCAGCGCCACCATATCACCGACCCGAGCGGGCACAGCGACGATTTCACCATCCATGGCCAGGATGAAATTCAAAATGCCATCAGCGCGCAGGCCAGCACCATGACTTATTTGCTGGGCGGCGTGGCCGGCGTCTCGCTGCTTGTCGGCGGTATCGGCATCATGAACATCATGCTGGTGAGCGTGACGGAACGGACGCGCGAAATCGGCATCCGCATGGCCGTGGGCGCGCACGGGCGCGATATTCTGGCGCAATTCTTGATCGAGGCGGTCGTGCTCAGCCTGATCGGCGGAGGACTCGGCGTCCTGCTTGGCATCGGCGGCGCGCAGCTGTTCTCCCGCGTGAACCATTGGACCACGTTGGTGTCGACGTCCTCCGTGATCATCGCCCTGCTGTTCAGCGGCGCCGTGGGCGTGTTTTTCGGCTTTTATCCCGCCCGCAAGGCGGCGCAGCTCGATCCCATCGACGCGCTGCGTTACGAATGACCGTTGGGCAAACTTTCAAATAATTTGGAACCCGCGCCGTCCCGGACAAACTTAGAGAGCATGGACGTTTTGCCGCACCGTTGGCTCAAATCCGGCCTCCTCGTTCTCCTGCTCGCCAGCCGGCTGGCGGCGGCGTCCGATTTCGATCACGCCGTCGCGTTGTTCCAAGCGAAACATTATCCCGAAGCCGGCGCGGCTTTCGGGCAACTTTCCGCCCGCGAGCCGCGGAATTACGCCGTCCATTACTATCTTGGCCGCATCGCCCTCGAACGCGACGACGCCGCCGCCGGGATCGACGAATTGGAAAAGGCCGTGGCCGCTCAGCCCAATAACTCGGATTATGTGTTCTGGCTCGGCGGCGCCTACGGCCTTTATGCGCGGCAGACCCATTCTTTGTTCAAGGCGCACAAATGCCGCAACACCCTTCTCCGGGCGATCGAACTTGATCCCGGCAACCTCGACGCCCGCGCCGCCCTTGTCGATTTTTACCGCCAAGCGCCGTTTCTGGCCGGCGGCAGCCTGACCAAGGCCCGGGCCCAGGCCCGGGAAATTAAGAAACTCGATCCGCTTCGCGGGGCGGTGGCCGAGGGCGAAATTTGCATCAACGAGCGGAAATATGACGACGCCTTCGCGATCTTCGAAGATCTGCTCAAGGGCCATCCGGACCAGATCACCGCCCTTTATCAGATCGGCTTTATTGCCGCCACCACCGGCCGGCGCCTCGACCGCGGCGAGGCCGCGCTCAAGGCCTACCTGACCCACTCGCCCAGCGACCTGGAGCCCAGTCTCGCCTACGCGCACTACCGCCTCGGCGATATTTACCGGCAAAAGAACGAAGCCGATGCGGCCCGCCAAGAATACCAAGCCGCGCTCGCCCTCGATCCCAACCTCAAGCCGGCCGCCAAGGCCCTCGACCGTCTCAAATAGGACGACGGTCAGACAAGGGTAGCCACAAAGGATCACATAGAACGCCTATATTTGGTGGCGACACACAGGGATGCGCTGCCGATGACATCCGGTCATCTTAACTGACCCATTTTTGCCGGAACGACGGCGGACAAGCTTGCCTCAACCGCGGCGCCGGGCTGAATTTTATCCATGCCTGCGCCGCCCACGGTTGAATTTCGCGACGTCCATAAGCGCTACGGCGGCGGGCCGTCCGTCCTCGCGGACATCAATTTCACCGCCGAAGCCGGCGATTTCGTGGCTCTGATCGGTCCGAGCGGCTGCGGCAAATCCACCCTGTTAAGGCTGGTCGCCGGCCTCAGCCCGCTGACCTCCGGCCTGATTGCGATTGATGGATCGGAGCCCGAAGCCACCGGCCGCAATCTCGCGTTCATCTTTCAGGATCCGACCCTTCTGCCCTGGCTCACGGCGGCAAAAAACGTCGAAGTTCCTCTCCGGCTCCGCCACGCCTCCGCCGCGCAGCGGGCGGAAAGGCGCGAAAAGGCTTTGGCCCTCGTCGGCCTCGCCGGCCGGGAAGAAGCCTATCCGCGCCAGCTTTCCGGCGGACAAAAGATGCGCGTTTCCATCGCCCGCGCGCTGTCCATCGCACCTAACCTCCTCCTGCTCGACGAACCCTTTGGCGCGCTCGACGAAATCACGCGCGAACACTTGAACGAAGAACTGCTTGCGATCCGCCAGCGGGAGACGTGGACCGCCTTTTTCGTCACCCACTCCGTCGCCGAGGCGGTGTTCTTGTCCAACCGGCTGGTGGTGCTCTCCGCCAACCCCGGCCGGATCCATCGCGAAGTACGCATCGGACTACCTTACCCGCGCACGGCCGACACGCGCCAGTCGCGCGACTACCAGCAGCTCGTGGCCGAGGTGTCCGGTCTGCTCCGCTCGGTCGAAACCATTCCCTAACCAAAATTTAAAATCTCTTCTCAATCCGTGTCGCGCAAGCTCCTCACGATCCTCCTGCCCGCCGCGACCGGCGCGCTTTTCATCGCCGGGTGGTCCGCCGTGTGCTTTTCCCTGAACGACGACAATCGCTTTCTCCTGCCCTCGCCCGGCCAGGTCCTCGGCGCCCTTCGCGACCACCGGGACGTCCTGGCCCATGCCGCGCTCAATACCGCCATCGGCGCCCTGCTGGGCTTCGCGCTTTCCACCGCCGTCAGCTTCGCCCTCGCCTTGGGCTTGTCACTCTCTTCGCTCATGCGGGTAAGCCTTTATCCTTTCCTGATGATCTTGCAGATGACCCCGGTTATCGTCTTCGCGCCCATTCTCGTGCTCTGGGTCGGTCCAGGTCTAAAAAGTGTCACCCTGATCACTTTCCTCATCTGCTTTTTCCCGCTGGTCGTAAACACCACGCAGGGTCTCGTGTCCACCGATCACAATTTGGTGGACCTTTTCAAAATGTACCGCGCCGCAAAATGGCAGGAGATTTTTTTGCTCCGCGTGCCGGCCGCCCTGCCTTATTTTTTTACCGGCCTGCGCATTGCCGCCGTGCTTGCGCCGATCGGCGCGCTGGTGGGCGATTACACGGCCGGAAGCTCGGCCGGGAACGGCGGCGGGCTCGGTTTTCAAGCCATCATTTACAGCAGCCAGGCGGACTATCCCGCCCTTTTCGCGACCGCCGCGGTCACCTGTATGCTCGGCTTCGTCTTCGTCGCCGCCGTTTTCGCGCTGAACCGGCTGGCCCTGCGGCAATGGCACGACTCTTTCGAAAGGACCGACAAGTGAAAACCTGTGAACCACGGATTACACAGATAGACACGGATAAGAGGAATTGTCATTCCGAGCGGAGCGAGGAATCTCCTGCTTTCACGGGGTGAGGGCACCCCGCCCACAAAAACGAGATTCCTCACTTTGTTCGGAATGACAAAAGTACGGGTGTCATTCAGAGACTCTAAGCAACCCCGACTTGTCGGGGTTGCCTGGAACAGGCCAATGAACAGTTTCGCGCGGTAGCGCGGGTGGAGCGCATTGACCTCAACGCGCTGAGAGCGTCTTGAGGTCAAGCCGCTCCACCTAGAAAGGCTGAATTCGTGCGCAAGTGGCATCCGTTCATTGCCAGCGAAAGCGAAAAAACTCAACCTGCTGC
>JBEKQH010000162.1:0-5033 GCA_049519915.1 Opitutaceae bacterium | reverse complement strand
TTCTCTCCAGTCTCGCCTCCGGCGCGCTTGTCACCACGGCCGAAGAACGCCACAACGGCGTCCTCGCGATCGACATCGGCGGCGGCACCACCGATTTCGCCCTCTATCGCGACGGCTGCGCCCACAAGACCGGCGTCGTGGCCGTGGGCGGCGGCCATCTGACCAACGACCTCGCGCTCGGTTTGCGCGTCCAGCAGGGCCAGGCCGAAGGGCTCAAGCTCCGCTATGGCCGCGGCGTCGTGCGCGCGCGCGACAAAAAGGACCGGGTGATGCTGATCGGGGATTACTCGATCGGCGACCGCGAGTTTCCGCGCCTGACCATCGAACAGATCACCGCGGCGCGGGTGTGGGAGATTTTCGAGGTCGTGCGCAAGAAATTGGGCGCCGCCTTCGCCCCGGAAAAACTTCCCGCGGGCGTCGTGCTGACCGGCGGGACGGCGAAGCTGCCCGATATCGCCGAGGCCGCCGCCAAGGTTTTCGGAACGAACGCGCGCCTCGGCGAGGCGCCGTCATGGATCGGGGAAAATTTGCGCGATCCCGGCTGTTCGACCGCGCTGGGACTCCTGCATTTCACCCTCAACGCCCAAGCGGACCGCGCGGCGCCCCCACGCCGCCGCGGCGGCCTGCTGAGCAAGCTTTTTTCCGCCGTTTAACCGGATCCATGCAATTGAACCGCGAATGAACGCAAATAAAAACCCAGTCGAGAAAAGGGGTATGAGCCCTGCGCCCAAAACCGGCCAAAAACATATGCGAGGTTTTAGCCAATATTCTTCTCTATTCGCGTTCATTCGCGTTCATTCGCGGTTTTGCACTGGGTTTAACCTGCCTTAATATGACTCCCCCCGACGAACTTCCGCTCACGTCCGAACTTCTCACCGACCGCAGTATCGCGATCAAACTCGTCGGCGTCGGCGGGGCCGGCGCGAACGCCGTCGACCGTCTCAAGATGGAAAACCTCGAACGCCTGCAGCTGGCGGTCATCAACACCGATTATCAGGCGCTTTCGAGTTCCCCGGTGCAGGACAAGGTGCTCATCGGCTCGGGGGTCACGCGCGGGCTGGGCGCGGGCGGCGATCCCGAACCCGGCCGGCTGGCGGCCGAGGCCGACCGCGAAAAAATCGCCGCGGTCGTGCGCGATTGCGACTTGGTCTTTTTGCTGGCGGGCATGGGCGGCGGCACGGGCAGCGGCGCCTCGCCCATCGTGGCGGAAATCGCCGCCGAGGAAGGCGCGCTCGTCATCGCCTTTGTGACGATGCCGTTCAGTTTCGAGGGCGGCCGCCGGCTCAAGCAGGCCGAGGAAGGCCTGCAGGCCTTGCGCCGCGTCTGCGACGCCGTGATCCCGCTGCCCAACGACGTGCTCATGCAAGAGGCTGCCGACAACGAGACCGTGCTCGATTCCTTTGCGCGGGCCGACGAGTGGATCGGCCGCGGCGTGAAGTCGATCTGGTCGATGCTCTTTCGGACCGGCCTGATCAATCTCGATTTCGCGACGCTGCGTCAGGCCTTCCAGCAGCGCGGGGGCAAGACCTTGTTCGGCCTGGGCGAGGGCGAAGGCGAAAACGCCGTGGCCGAGGCCATCGAGAGCCTGAAACTTTGCCCGCTGCTGCATACGCCGGAATTTTCGCGCAAGGCCGATCGCTTGCTCGTCAATATCACCGGCGGCACCGATCTGACGCTGCCCAAAGTCAACGAATTGATGACGGCGGTCACCGAACAATTCGGCAAGGAGTCCCATGTCTTCATGGGCGCGGTCATCGACGAGAGCCTGCAGAACCGGGTCGAAATCTGCGTGCTCGGCACCAGCGATCTCGGCGGCCGCAGCCTGCCGCCGCGCCGCGCGGCCCCGGCCCTGCGGCCGGCTCAAGGCCGCCCGCGCCCGGCGGCGGCGCTCCGCACCGAGGAAAATATTCTGACCACGATCGACCTGGGCCTGGCCGGTGAAGGCGCGGAAAAATCCGCCGGCCCGGCCGTACCCGTGGCGCAGGATGAATTCAGCTTCGACCGCGAAATGGAAAGCCGCGGGCATTTCGACAAGACCGACCGCAATCTCTTCGAAGGCCAGGACCTCGACGTGCCGACCTACCTGCGCAAAGGCATCAAGCTGTCGCTGTGAGACGGCTGAGATTGTCAAGAGTCAAGGCATGGCTTTGTCCCCGTCATTGCCCGGCTCTATGATCTCTGCTTTTTGATATTTGGTTCGAGATATAAGGCACAGCATGACTCCGCCGGTGGGCAGGCCGATCCTGGACGTTATGCCAAGATGGCGAGCGCTGATCGGGAGCTGAAGCTGGCGGGCTATGAAGTGTTCCGTTTTGGCGCGACCGAATTTGCCAACGCCGCTGTCGGACGGGGCGTGGCCGCCGATTTTTTCACCTCGCTATTCGACCGTTTCAAGGTGCCGTATTTCGGCAGCGCTGTGGCGCACTTCGTCAAAGGAGAGAACCCGGCTGTGCCATGCAACGAGACGTGAGCAAGCCAACGGGGTCGGGTTTCTAAGGGTTAAATTCAAAGAAAGCACAAGGTGGCAAATCAGCCGATAAGTCGGGGTAAAGCACGTTGCCCCGAATGTTTTTTTCAGAGGGCCTGAAAGCGGGTCAAACCCTGCTTCTGACAAAGGCCGGCAGAAAATTGGCTGAGATGGGGGGCAAAAATTCCTGCTATCCTGGGGAATGGCTCGAATGGCAAAGAGTGTCTTTACTCTGTCATTCTTGACTACGCTCGGAATGACAAACCACTTTTATGGCGCCTTCGTTGGATTAAATCTGCGCTTGACGAAAATTATGTGTGGCTCATTGTGTGAAAATGCCAACAAACCTGGAGATCGACGACCGCCTGCTGGCCCAGGCGTTGAGAGTCGGCGGCCTTAAAACGAAGAAAGCCACCGTCAACGAAGCGCTGGCGGAATATGTCCGCCACCGTCAGCAACGGAACGTGGTCAAATTGTTCGGCACGGTCGAGTTTGCCCCCGCCTTCGATTACAAGGCTGAGCGCAGGAAGCGATGAGCGTGCTGGCCGACACGCCGGTGTGGTCGGCGGCGTTTCGCCGTCCCGACGGCAGGACGGATGTCCTGCGCGCAGAGATGGAAAGGCTCGTGTCAAACGGGCCGGTCGCCATCATCGGGCCGATCCGGCAGGAGCTGCTGTCCGGCATCAGCGATGGGGCCAGATTTGAAAAGATAAGGGACGGCCTGCGTCATTTCCCCGACATCGCCATTTTGACGGAGGATTACGAAAAGGCGGCGTATTATTATAATCTTTGTCGGGCGAAGGGCATTCAGGGATCGATGACCGATTTTCTCATCTGCGCGGTGGCGGTGCGGAAAAAATTGCAGATTTTTACCACCGATGTCGATTTCCAGCATTACCGAAAGCATCTGCCCATCACGCTCTATGCACTGGAGAAGAATTAGGGTAAGCCAACAGGGTCACGTGAAGACGGGGGCAAAAAAAGGGGCCATTGAATATGGCCCCTTTGCGATGCGAAAGAAATAAACCCGCTCAGGCGGTCGCGCGGCGGCGAGAGCCGAACACGGCCAAGCAAAGCAATCCGCCCAACAGCAAAAGGGCGGTTGAGCTGACTTCGGGCACGGCCAGCGACGGAGGCAGCGGTTCGTCAAACGTGACGTTATCGATGAAGAAGTCCCAGCTGCCCGTGCTGCTGATGTCCTGGATCGTGATCTCAGTGCCAGTCGACGCAAAACCGACCAACGCCGCACCGGTGTTCGTATTGGACGGAACATTGTCAAATTCGGCTGAATGCCCGTCGTTGTCGGTAATCAAATAAGAGGTGGGCGCGACCTGGCCGTTGAGCAGATCGAAGAAGATATTATTGAACCCATTGGGATTGGTGATGGTAATCGGATTCGACATGCCCGGAACGAAGCTCGCCGAGCCGTAGACCGAAGTTTCATCGGCCGGGAGGTTCGTCGTGTTGGTCAGGATAACGCCGCCGGTGAAGGTCGTGTTATCGAGGACGACGGTCTGAGGGACAGGGCTCGCAGAGGCGAAAACCCCCGGTCCGGTCAGACTCTCAAAGTCGATTACGTCGGCAAATGCCGGCAAGGCCAAGCCGATCATCGATGCTAATGCGACCGCGGCGATTTTTGAATATTTGTTCGTTGAAGACAGTTTCATGGTATGGGCAGTTTTTATATTGTATAAGCTATTGTTTATGTAGCTACTTAGTTAACATAAAATGAATAGCATAAAACGTGCCAAAAGATTGCAAAGCGATTTTTTGCTCATGCATGAAAAGGATTTTTAATTTGTAAGATGTTTAATTTTAAATAGATATGGTTTTACATGTGAATTATTTCCGATCGCGACCCGGTTGAAGAAGAATTCCGAATATGTAAGATTAGCCGACATGATTCAATTTCTGGAGCTTATATTATTCGCAAGATGTTGATATACAATATATTGATATTAATGTAAAGAAACTCGACGTTTCTCGTCCGACTGCTCACAGAGCTCGGGCTCGACACCGGCTACATGCGGCGAAACGGGTCGCTCGACTACGATCTGCATTGCGACGTTGGTCTTGAGCACGATCTCGCCGCTTGTTCCCGAGCGTCGCAATGTCGTGCAGGATGTCGCAGCCGGCGACGCGCCATGGCTGAGTAGATTTACCTAGCGAACCGCCGTTTTTTGCCCACCAGACGGGGGATTATAACCCAGGCATGCTCTGTACATTGACACTTTATTTGAAAAGGGGCGTTTTCTATTAAAACATCTTCTTGGCCTGTCAATTTGTTATTAAAATCATTGTCGCGGTACATGTTTCGTTTACGATCACCCCAAGCTGGGTGCTTTATTCGTTGCAGCAGCCGCCCCGAAGTATCACTTCTTATTATACTCCAATCCCCACCTGTTTTGACACGGCGGCAGGGTTTTCGACGGACGAGAATGATCAAATCGACTGTTACACGGATGAATAACCTTTTCCTTCGAATGCGGGCGACGGCGTGAAAAAACGGGTCTGCTAATGAACAACTTCCAAGAATTAAGTACGGGATGTTTTTTCGGCCGGCGGA
>JBEKQH010000161.1:0-5039 GCA_049519915.1 Opitutaceae bacterium | reverse complement strand
GCCCCAAACTTTCACCTTTCCATTAGCGCCCATTAGCGTGAATTAAGGGCTCCGCCATATGCCCTGCGATCTCATTCTCGCCCTTGATGTGCCCAGTCGCGCCGATGCCGCGCCGATCCTCCAATCGCTCCGCGGGTCGCTCCGCTGGGTGAAAATCGGCCTGCAGATGTTCACGGCCTGCGGCCCCGACTGCGTGCGCGAAGTGGCCGGGCACGGCTTCCAGGTCTTTCTCGATCTTAAACTCCACGACATTCCCCACACCGTGGCCAAGGCGGTCGAATCGCTCGCGCCGCTGCCGATCGGCATGCTCACCCTTCACACCAGCGGGGGTCGCGAGATGATGGCGGCGGCGCGAGCCGCCCAGCAGCAGACTAGGCCCGAACTTTTGCTTTTGGGCGTCACCGTGCTCACCTCGATGGACGCCGCCGCGCTCGCCGAAACCGGCGTGCCGACCGCGCCGGAAGCGCAGGTCGTCCGCCTGGCGCGCCTCGCGGCCGAGGCCGGCCTGCGCGGTCTCGTCTGTTCACCGCTCGAAGTATCGTTGTTGCGCACGCAATTTCCCGACCTGCAGCTGATCACGCCCGGCATCCGCCCCGCCGGCGGGACGGGCGGCGACGACCAGAAACGCACGCTCGCGCCGGCCGAAGCCGCCCGGGCCGGCGCAAATTACATCGTGGTGGGCCGGCCGATTCTCAAAGCCAAAGATCCCGCTTATGCCGCTCGCTCCATTCTTGAAGAGCTTGCGGCAAAAGACTGAAGGCTGAAAACTGAAAGCTGAGGAAATGCAAAAACATCAAAGTCAATTCTGTTCAGCCTTCAGTCTTCAGCCTTCAGTCTTTATTCTTCCATGAGCCGTGTAGCCGCCATCCTTCTCGCCGCGGGCCGCGGGTCGCGCATGCAGGACACTGTCGCCGACAAGATTCTCGCCCCTCTCGCCGGCCGGCCCGTCTTTGCGCATTCGGTCGCTGCGTTCCAGACCAGCGGCATCGCCGACTTCTACGCTATCGTTTATCGCGATACGCCGCAGCTCCGCGCTCTCATGGCCTATGCGCCCACCCCGGCCATCTTCGTCCACGGCGGCCAGGAACGCCAGGATTCGGTGTCCCGCGCGCTCGCGGCCCTGCCCGGCGACATCGACTACGTTTTTATCCACGACTGCGCCCGCCCGCTCGTGCGCGCCGAGCAACTCGTCGCGCTGCACAAAATCGTCCGGCAGGAAAAGGCCGTCGTCCTGGCCCATCGCGTCGCCGACACGATCAAGGACCGTCTCGCCCGGGCTTCCACCGATAGTCGGAGCGCGGCGAAACTGCGCACGCTCGACCGCGCGCGCCTCTGGGCCATGGAGACGCCCCAGGTTTTTTCGCGCGGGCTTATTACCCGCGCCTACGATCACGTCGCCCAGGGCAAACTCCGCATCACCGACGACGCCCAAGCCGTCGAACGTTTGGGCCGGCCCATCGCTCTGCTCGAAAATCCCCACCCCAACCTGAAGCTGACGACGCCCGCCGACTTCGCCTACCTTGAGTTTCTGCTCTCAAAATAGTCCATGCCTCCCTTTTGTCATTCTGAGCGCAGCGAAGAATCAAATCGGCGATGCGGCCTTCCGACCTTGTGGGCGGGATGCCCTCACCCCCCAAATTGTCATTCCGAGTGCAACGAGGAATCTCACATTTTCGCGGGGTGAGGGCACTCCGCCCACAACCACGGATGACAGAGGGTTTGAGTTTTTCGCTCCAGTCGTAGTAACTGGCAGGCCATGAACATCCGCATCGGCCACGGTTACGACATCCACCGCATCGTCCGCGGACGCCCACTTGTGCTGGGCGGAGTGGATTTCGCCGTCGATTTTGGCCTCGACGGCCATAGCGACGCCGACTGCCTCACGCACGCCATCTGCGATGCGCTGCTCGGCGCCGCCGGCCTGCCGGATATCGGCCATTTTTTCCCAAACACCGATCCCGCCTATAAAAACATCGACTCGCAACGACTGCTCCAACGCGTCGTGGCGGAGCTGAAAAAATCCGGCTACGCGCCGGTCAATATCGACGCCACGCTCGTCGCCGCGCGCCCAAAAATCGCCCCGCAGATTGGCCGGATGAAAGCCGCGCTCGCCGCGTCCACGGGACTGTCCGCCGACGCGATCGGCGTCAAGGCGACGACCAACGAAGAGGTCGACGAACTCGGCCGCGGGCTCGCCATCGCCGCCCACGCCGTCTGCCTGATTTCCAGACAGAATTAACAAAATGAACGGAATGAAACGCCGGCCTTGTTCTGTCTATTCTGTTCATTCTGTCCTAATTTTCCTCTGTCTGATTTTCGCCGGCTGCGCGAAACGCGAGACCGCCGTGCAACGCGGCAACCGCGAGCAAACCCTGCTCCGCGGCATCGGCTACGAGGTGAGCGATCTTGATCCGCACTTGGTGACCGGACTCAGCGAATACAGCGTCGTCTCCGCCCTCTTCGAGGGCCTGGTCGCCGAGGATCCCCTCGATCTTCATCCGGTGCCCGGCGTCGCCGAATCGTGGGAGGCGTCGCCCGACGGCCTTGTCTATACGTTTCATCTGCGGGCCAACGCGAGGTGGTCCAACGGCGAACCCGTGACCGCAGAGGATTTTGTCGCCTCGTGGCACCGGGTGCTGACGCCCTCGCTCGCGGCCGATGACGCCGAAATGCTTTACGTGATCCGGGGCGCCGAGGCTTATCGGCAGGGCTTGACACAGGATTTTGCCCGGGTCGGCGTCGCCGCCCCCGATGCCCACACGCTGCGGGTGACCCTCGCACAGCCAACGCCCCGGTTTCTGGCCCGGCTCAACCAGCCGGTGTGGTTTCCCGTCTATCTTCCCTGTCTGGCGGCGAGCGGCTCGCCCTATGAGCGGGGCCATCCGTGGACGCAACCCGGCCGCCTGGTCGGCAACGGCCCGTTCGTCCTTAAGTCGTGGCGACCCGGCCAGGAAATCGTCGTCGAAAAATCGCCGACCTACTGGGACGCCGCGCGCGTGCGCCTGCATGAAATCCATTTTTATCCGTTCGACAGCATGGACGCCGCGGAACGCGCGTTTCGCACGGGTCAATTGCATCTGACCGAGACGCTGCCCATCGGCAAGATTGAGGCCTATCGCCGCGATTCGCCGCAATTTCTGCGCGCCGACCCGAGCCTCGACACTTATTTTTTCCGCCTCAACGTCCGCCGTCCACCGTTTGGCGACGAACGCGTGCGCCGGGCGCTTTCTCTCGCCATCGACCGCCCGGCCCTGGTCGAAAAAATCCTGCGCGGCGGACAGCAACCGGCCACGGCGTTCACGCCGCCCGGACTGCCCGACTACACGCCGCCTTCCGGGGTGAAAACCGATTTGGACCAAGCCCGGCGCCTGCTGGCCGAGGCCGGCTTCCCCGGCGGCCGGGGCCTGCCTCCCATCGAGTTGCTCTATAACACATCGGAGAATCATCGACTGGCTTGCGAAGCCGTCCAGGAGATGTGGCGCCGCGAGCTCGGCGTGAACGTCCGCCTCGTCAACGAGGAATTGAAGGTCGTGATCGAGGACCGCCGCGCCGGGAATTATCAGATCCTGCTGTTCGATTGGGCGGCCGATTACCTGGACGCCGGCACCTTTCTCGACGTGTGGCGCAGCCACGGCGGCAACAACCACACCGGCTGGTCGGACGCCCACTACGACCGGCTGCTCGACCAGGCCGAGCGCGCCGCCGATCCCGTGGCGCGGGCCGGCTTTTTCCAGAGTGCGGAGACACGGCTGCTCGCCGCCGCGCCGATCATTCCGCTCTATTACAACACCCACGTCTTCCTGCTGCAACCGGCGGTCAAAGGCTGGTCGCCCACTCTGCTCGATCATCATCCCTACAAGTATGTTTACCTGGAGGGAAACTAATCGTGTCTTAAAAACATTTTGTAATCGAGTCCCCCGCCATGCACGCCGCGGCTTGCCTTCGCGGGCCGGCCCCTGTCATCTGATGGCCGATGCTTCGCTTTATCGCCCGCCGCATCCTTGAGACGATACCCGTTCTCTTTATCATCGTCACCGGCACGTTCTTCATGATCCGTTTCGTGCCGGGGGGGCCGTTTACGGCGGAAAAGTCCGTCCCGCCCGAGGTGCAAAGGAACTTGGATGCCTATTATCATCTCAACGACCCGCTCTGGAAGCAATACATCGACTATCTCCGCGATCTTTGCCCCAAACGGTTTCATCCGACGGCGCTGCCGGATTTCAAAGCCGCTTTCGGCATCGATCTCCGCCCCTCGTTCCGCTACGCCAACCGCACGGTCAATGAGATCATTGCCGAAAAGCTGCCGGTTTCGCTCACGCTCGGCCTGCTTTCACTCGGGGTTGCGCTCGGCCTTGGCCTCACGGCCGGCGTGATTGCAGCCGTGAAACGCAACACGTGGATCGATTATGCCACGTCCGCACTGGCGGTCACCGGCATCTGCGTGCCCGCCTTTGTCATGGGCCCGTTGCTCGTGCTGGTTTTCGCCATCAAATTCGGCTGGTTCAACGCCTCCGGCTGGTACAGCCCGCGCGACTACGTGCTGCCGTCGCTCACGCTCGGCTTTGTTTACGCCGCCTACGTGGCGCGGCTCACCCGAGGCGGAATGATCGAAGTTTTGAGCCAGGATTACATTCGCACCGCCCGCGCCAAGGGCGCTTCCGAGATGCGCATCGTCTTCCGGCATGCCCTGCGCGGCGGCCTGCTGCCGGTCGTCTCTTTTCTCGGGCCCGCCATCGCCGGCATCCTCACCGGATCATTTGTGATCGAGACGATTTTCCAGATTCCCGGACTCGGCCGCGAGTTTGTCACCAGCGCCTTCAACCGCGACTACAACCTCGTGCTCGGCACCGTGCTGCTTTACGCCGTGTTCGTCATCCTCCTCAACCTGGCGGTGGATGTGCTCCAGGTGTGGCTGAACCCGAAGCTGAGGTTTGAATGAGTTTCTTAACCGCCAATGGACGCCAAGACCCAGCAGCCGGAACCCTTCATTTCATAACCCGCGAATGAACGCAAATGGACGCTAATAGCCGAGGCCGGAA
>JBEKQH010000160.1:0-5074 GCA_049519915.1 Opitutaceae bacterium | reverse complement strand
CGGGCGTCGTTTGCGCGGGAAGCGGCCAATGCGGCGAAAGCCGGCCTCAAGCCGCCGCAAGGCTACCGGGTCAATCCGGTCTATGTGCAGCCGCCCCACGCGGTCGCCCGCGCCTTTTACACGGCGTTCACCACCGCACCCCTTCTTCCGACCGAACCTTGGCTGTATCAAAGCCTGGGCCACAGCATTCGCACCATCTTTTGGGGCTTTGTGGCGTCCTCGGTTCTGGGCCTGCCGCTCGGAATCCTTTGCGGCACCTATCGGTTCTTCGCCAAGTTGCAGGAGCCCTTTGTCGAATTTTTCCGCTATTTGCCGGCGCCGGCGTTCGGCGCCCTCTGTGTCGCGGTGCTCGGCATCGATGATGCGCCGAAGATTGCGATCATCTTTATCGGCACATTTTTCCAACAGGTGTTGGTCATCGGCAACACCGTGCGGAAGGTCGATCCCGCGCTGATCGAGGCCGCTCAGACCCTCGGCGCCAAGGGCTGGAGGCTGCTGACCAGCGTGGTCATCCCGGCGTCGATCGCCGACATTTACACCGACATGCGCATCCTACTCGGCTGGGCCTGGACCTACCTGATCGTGGCCGAGGTAGTCGGCACGATGTCGGGCATCACCTATTTCATCTATCAACAGGCGCGCTACCGGCATTACGACAACGTCTACGCCGCCATCGGCATGATCGGCGTGATCGGCCTGACCACCGACATGACCCTGGCTTGGCTGGGCACGGTCCTTTTTCCCTGGAAGCGGCGCGCCCGCAAGGCCGCCAAGGCGCCCACGCACAAGACGGTGGCCGCGACCGTGGCCACCCACGCGGAGGCCAAACCCGCTGCGCCCGGGGCAAGCATGGCCGGCGAGCCGCCCCGGCCGATCACCTCGGAAGCCTGAGAGAGACCACCGGCCATGACCTTTGCCCCGCTCAAATTACCCGATTATCGCGAGCAGAGCCCGGACGTCGCCGCGCGTTTTCGCCGGATTCGCGAACGTCCCGTGGTGATGAAGGTGCGCGATCTCTACAAGACTTTCGGCACGAACGGCAGCGGGCACGTGGCCTTCGAGAAAATGTCGCTCGAAGTCCACCGGCGCGAATTTATCTGCATCATCGGCCCCTCCGGCTGCGGCAAATCCACCTTTATCCGGATCGCCGCCGGGCTGGAGGAGGCGTCCGGCGGCGAGATCCTCATCGACGGGAATCCGGTTTCCGGCCCCGGCCCGGACCGCGGCATGGTCTTCCAAGGCTACACGCTCTTTCCCTGGCGCACGGTAAAGCAGAATGTGATGTTCGGCCTCCGGATGCGCGGGCAGGACTATTCGACTTCGGAAGCCGAGGCCCGCCAATGGCTCGATATGGTCGGACTGGCCAAATTTGAAAACTCCTACCCGCATGAACTGTCCGGCGGCATGAAGCAGCGGGTGGCCATCGCCCGCGCGCTCGCGAACGAGCCGAGGATCCTCCTGATGGACGAGCCGTTCGGCGCGCTCGACGCCCTGACCCGCTGCAAGATGCAGAACTACCTGATGCAGATCTGGAAAAAGGTGGACGTCACCGTTCTCTTCATCACGCACGACCTGGAGGAGGCCAGTTATCTCGCCGACCGCATCGTCGTCATGGGCACGAATCCGGGACGCGTGCTCGAGGTGATCGAGAATCCGATGCCGCGGCCGCGCACCATGGAGCAGTTGATTTCGCCGGAATTTCTCACCCTCAAACACCGGCTGGACGAACTGATCCACTCTCCGGCGGAGACCGAGGAAAAGCTGCACTTGGTCAAGATGACGCAAGCCGGCGACGAGGTGGAATGACCGGACGCCCGCCGCGCCGGTCATTCCACCTCATCGAACGCCGAACGTTGAACTCTGAACTCCGAACGCTGAAGTCCAATCGACCCACTGCCAAATGCTAACAGTCAATCATACTTCAGCGTTCGACGTTCGGCGTTCAGCGTTCGGAGTTGGCCCCCCGCGCTCAACGGTGAACCGTAAGCCGTGCACCTTGGACTTCGATCGCGGACAAAAAACTGTGAACCGTGATCAGTGAACTAGGAACTTTCTCTGCCATGCCCTCCCGTTTTTCTCCGCCGCCGCGTTTCACCTGGCCCGATGGCCGGCGGTGCGCGGCGATGCTGTGCTTCGACGTGGATGGCGAGACGACCGCCTTGAGCGAAGATCCGCGGCTTGCGCGCCGGCGCACGCTCATGTCGCAGTGCGAATACGGGCCGCGCATCGGCGTGCCGCGGCTGCTCGGCGTTCTCGAACATCTCGGCGTGCCGGCGACGTTCTTCGTGCCCGGCTATATCGCCGAACACCATCCGCGAATGGTCGAAGCGATCGTCGCCGCCGGGCACGAAGTCGGCCTGCACGGGTACCTGCACGAAAAAATCGCGGTTCTCACCGAGTCCGAGGAAGAGGCGATCCTCGTCCGGTGCATCGAAGTCCTGGAACGGATCTCCGGGACCCGCCCCGTTGGATATCGCGCGCCGTGGTTCGAGACCAATCCATGGACGGCCGATGTGCTGGCCCGGCACGGCCTGAGCTATGGCGCGAGCGAAATGGGCGACGACATTCCCTACCCGCATGCCAACGGTTTGATCGAAATCCCAGGCCAGTGGATGCTCGAAGACTGGGAACAATTCGCCTTCAGCGCCGATCCGGCATGGGGCTTTGTCCCGGAAAATTGCGCCAAGGTTTACGACCTGTGGTGGCGCGAATTCGAGGCCATGCACGACTTTGGCTGCTGTTTCGTGCTCACGCTCCATCCCTGGCTCAGCGGCCGGCCTTCGCGGGTGCGGCTCTTAGAGGAACTCGTCGGCGCCATGCAGGCGAAAGGCGGGGTTTGGTTCGCCCGCGGGCACGAGCTCGCCGCCTACGTTCGCACCCATCCCGAAGCCCGCCGCGAAATCGATTTCGACCCTCTCGCCACCGTTTAGGGCGTTTTTATGAAAAAAGTTTTCACCACCGAGACACCGAGTCCGATTTCTTGGCTTCCCGCTCTGTGCCCTCCGCGACCTCTGTGTTTAAAAAGGATCGAGACAGCTGCTCACTAAAGAATACCGACACTCCACTCTCATCTTTCAACTTTTCGCGGTCAGTCCTTCAGCTCTTCAGCCTTTCAGCCTTTCTCTTCCATGCCCGCCACCGCCGCCGATTTTCCCGCCGTATTCCCGGCCCTCGCCTACGCCGACCGCACCAGCGTGCGGACCGCGCAGCCGTCCATGTCGGTCGAAGACATCAAGCGCGGTATCGACGAAGCGGCCGGCTTGCCGCTGGCCCGCGCCCGCACGCTGCCGGCCCAGGCCTACACGAGCGAAGAATTTTTCGAATGGGAAACCGCTCATTTGCTCCGCGCCGGCTGGCAATGCGTCGCGCACATTTCGCAGATACCGCGGCCGGGCGACTTTCTCAATCTCGACCTGCTGGGCGAACCGCTGATCGCCGTCCACGACAAGGACGGCCAAGTCCGCGTGCTCTCGCGCGTCTGCCCTCACCGCTCGATGGATATCATGCCCGCAGGTTTCGGCTACGAGGGTCACGGGCCGGCGGAAGCGAAGCCCGACACGCCCGCCTGCGGACACACGCGGATCTTTCTTTGTCCCTACCATGCCTGGACCTTCGAACTCGACGGCCGGCTCAAGGCCTGCCCCGAAATGCACCGGGCCGAAGGCTTCGCGCGGGACGAATACGGGCTCAAGACGTTTCGCAGCGAGATCTGGGAAGGCTTTGTCTTTGTCAACATCGACGGACAGGCGCCGCCGTTGGCCGCGGGCTTGGCGGGGATGGCGGCCGATCTCGGGGCTTTTCGCCCCGCCGATATGCAAGTCGTCATCGCCCGCGAGTGGGACTGCACGTTCAATTGGAAGGTGCTGGTGGAAAATTTCATGGAAAGTTACCACCACCTCGGCATTCACCACAAGACGCTCCAACCGATGATGCCGGCCCGCGACACATGGACGGAGCAGGAGCGCCGCCATTATGTGCGGGCCCATCTGCCCTACAAAGACGCCGTCCGCGACGAGTACCGCGCCTTTGAAGACCGCGGCGACTTTTCGGACGACCTCCCGCCCGTGCCCAACCTCAGCGAAACGCAAAAATTTGAATGGGGTCTCTTTCTTTTTCATCCCACCTTCCTCCTCGCATCCGCGCCGGACCGCCTTATCTGGTACCGTCTTCAACCGCTCGGTCCGAACCGCCTGAAGCTGCTGACAACGACGCTGTTCCCATCCGCCGTCGTCGCGCGGGAAAATTTCGCCCGGCTGCGGGAGAAAGCCGCCCAGTCGCTGGTCGATTTTCACCTGGAGGACATGGAAGTGTGCACCGCCGTGCAACGCGGCCTGTATGCGAGCGGCTGGCAGCCGGGCCGCCTCAGCCACCTGGAAATGCCGGTGTGGCTCTTTCACCGCTACCTCGCCGCGCGCATCCGCGGCGTCTGGCCCACCGACGACCAAACCCCCGCGGCCAGCCAGCGACCGTGACGACTTACCGTAGTCGAGTAATTGGTAATTGGAATTTTGTATTTAGTACCGACGCAAGCGCCAGATCGAAACCAACGACCCATTACTAACTTCCAACTACCGGCCTTCATGTTCTCCCTCACCGGTAAATCCGCCATCGTCACCGGAGGTTCCTCCGGCATCGGCCTCGCCATCGCGCGGTGTTTTTCGGACGCTGGCGCAAGCGTGCTCGTGGCCGATCGAAACCCGGCGCCCGAAGAGTTCGATTATTGCGAGGCCGACGTCTCGTGCGAAGACGATGTCGCCGCCATGTTCGATATCGCACAGAAACATTTCGGCCGGGTGGATATTCTCGTCAACAACGCCGGCATCCAGCCGCTGGGCGTCGGTTTCGAGCGCATGACCGGTCCCCTGCTGGAGCGGACCTTTGCCGTGAACGTATTCGGAGTCGTCTTCGGTTTGAAGCAGGCCGCCCGCGCCCTGGCCGACGGCGGCCGCGTGATCAACATGGCGTCGTTCGTCGGGATGATCGGAACGCCCGGCGCGACGGCCTATGGCGCGTCAAAGGCGGCCGTGATCCACCTCACGCGCCTCGGGGCGATTGAGCTCGCACCTCGTCGCAT
>JBEKQH010000159.1:0-5101 GCA_049519915.1 Opitutaceae bacterium | reverse complement strand
GTGCGCGACACGCTTGAATCGGAGATCACCGGAGCGCCGAAGCTCGGTTATGACGAGGTGCTGCATCCCGACTGGTTTGAGCCGCATGCCGGACTCGACGAAAGCGGCAAAGGCGATTTTTTCGGCCCGGTGGTCGCCGCGACCGTCATCGCCGACCGGCCGGCGGTCGAGGCGTGGCTCAAGGCCGGGGTGAAGGACTCCAAGAAGATCGCCGATCCGCAGATCATGAAGCTCGATAAAATGATCCGCGATACGCCTGGCGTCGCCGTGAAAATCTGCGCGTGCGGCATGGCCAAATACAACGAGCTGATGTCCCGCCCGCGGGCCAATCTCAACCGCCTGCTGGCCTGGCAGCATGCGACCGCGCTGGCTCAAGCCCTCGACCAGAAATGGGTCCCGCGCGGATTGCTCGACCAGTTTAGCGAGACGCCGCTGGTGCAAAACGAGCTCGCCAAGAAAAATGTGAAAAGTTTTGAGCTGAGCATGCGGACGAAGGCCGAGGAAGATCCGGTTGTCGCGGCGGCCTCGGTGGTGGCGCGCGCCGAATATGTGCGCGCGATGAAGCAATTGTCGCAGCGGTTTGGCGAGCCCCTGCAGAAAGGGGCCAGTTCCAAGGTCAAGGAGCAAGCGGCGCAGATCATCGCCCGGTTTGGCGCGCCCGCCCTGCGCGATTTCGCCAAGCTGCATTTTCGCACGGCCTATGAAGTGGTGGCCGCCGCCGGCAAACTCGCCGAGTTGCCGCTGGCCGAGCCGAAGGCGAAGATGGAGTGGCGGTAGCGGCGTTGCACGCCGAATGGCCAATGACGAATGCAGAATGACGAATGATTCTCCTTTATCACGCTACGGAGGACAGGCCAGTGACCAATGGCGAATGACTAATGCAAAATGGCGAATGGCCAAATAACAAGCATGAGCTGCGCAGTTACTCCTGATCCTTGATACCTGAAACCTGACACCTGACACCTGACACCTGATACCTTGATCCCTGGCCCCTGATACTTTTCCAACGGCCTATTTCCGCTCCGCTTCCGCCAGCTTCCGGATGTGACGCGTGAAATCTTCGTCCTCGCCTTCGAGCAGTTGCGGCAGGGCGTCGCGAAATTCGGCGCGGCGCACCCATTCGCGCATGTAGTCTTCCCACGACAGCCATAGGCGACGGGTCTGCTTGTCCATGTGTTCTTCAAAAACAAGCAGATAAGCGCGCTCAAATAGCGAAACGAGAATACCAAAGATGGCAAAGCGCCGCTCCTTTTGATCATCGGTCAGATTCTGCGGCGCGCTGTCCCGGCGCAGCAGATGGAGGTCGGAGTTATCGAGCACGAGTTTCAAGAATTCGCGGTACTCGTCCGAGAGTCGCTGGAAAATCTCCTCCTCTTCGCTCTGCCGTTCCTTGCGCTGCTCGAGAACGAAGACGATGATCGCAAACGGCAAAGCGCAGGTCTCCACGACATAGAATACGAGTTCGCTAATTTGTAGGACCGTCATGACAAATATAATAATGACACGGTTTGGGGTGGAAGCGAGCGGGCGCGCCTACGTTATTATGGGTTGGCTTGACAACAAATGAACCCCCACGGTCTGAGAACTGTTTGTCATTCCGAGACCCTCAGCAACCCCGACTTGTCGGGGTTGCCTGGAACAGGCCAATGAACTGTTTAAGCTCGACGCGTCTTCTCATTGTCATTCCGAGCCTTGCGAGGTACCGAGCGAAGCGACATCCGCCATCTCACGTATATGTCCAATCTTGTGAGATCCTTCGCTGGCGCTCTGGATGACAAATGGAGACACCAAGTTCATTGGCAGCTCCCAACGCAAAACGGAGTTTTGCCCCCGACGGGAAAGAAACAGCGGCTGTTTCCTAGAAGCGAAAGCGAAGGATCTCACCTAACCTGAGATTCCTCGCTGCGCTCGGAATGACAAAGGAACGCACAGGCTTATTACCCGCCACCCGCGCTTGCACCCTGCCAGGCAATTATTTGTAATCGGCCGATGAAGCGCCGCCAGCTCCGCGGTTTCGACCTCAAACAGATCGAGAGTGTTGCCAGCCTAATCGGGGTGGACGAGGCCGGCCGCGGCGCGCTGGCCGGCCCGGTGGTGGCGGGGGCCGTGCTGGTGACGCGGGATTTTCTCCAGAGCCGCTGGGTGTTGGCCAAAGCGCAGCGGGTCAACGACTCGAAACAACTCACCCCGGCCGAACGCGAGGAACTCTGGGGCGAGTTCGAACAGCTGGTGGCCCAGGGGCAAATTCACGCCACAACCGGCCTGGCCGACGTGTCTGAAATCGAACAACTGAACATCTTGGGCGCGACCAAGCTCGCGATGCGGCGCGCGCTCGAATCCATCTATCCGCCCGACTTGTTTGCCCGGCGGGAAGAGCCTGATTTATTTTCCCCCACCGAGACGCGGGAAAGCTTTCGGCCTTCGGTCTCGTGCCGGATCCTTATCGATGGGCTGAAGCTGAAAAATTTTCCTTATCCGCACCTGGGCGTGGTGCGGGGCGATGCCCGCTCGCTTTGCGTCGCGATGGCGTCGATCGTCGCGAAAGTCACCCGGGACCGGTTGATGGGCGAGCTCGATACGCGGTTCCCCGGCTATGGCTTTGCCCAGCACAAAGGCTATGGCACCGAGGAGCACCGCGAGGCGGTCCTGCGTCTGGGCCGTTGTCGGCACCATCGCGAGCTTTTCCTCCGCAAGCTCCTGGCGGGCAAGGTCGATCCCGCGCAGATGGACTTTCTGGCCGGGTAGCAACGTGTCGGGCTTCGCCTCCACGTTGCTTAACCAAAATGGCTTCGCCATTTTGGAACTGACTTGAAGTTCGGTTTTCATTTTTTTGGCGTTTGGCCATTGGCGTTTGGAACTTTCCTGGGTCTGCCTCGTTGACCCTGCAAGGCGCCTTAGCCACGATGGTCCCCGATGGCCTCGAAAAAACACACCTCGCTCGACCGCGTGCTGGGCCGGCTTGACCAGCTCGACTCGGTCAATCTGACCAATCTCGTGCAGCGGCTGGCACGCGAGCGGCGCCTGTTTGAGGACATCTTCGACACGCTGCAGGAAGGCGTGCTCGTCATCGGCACGGACGGCGTTATCGACTATGCCAATTCGGCGGCCGGACACCTGATCGGCCTGAGCGACGATGACCTCACCGGGCAGATGCTCTGGCGTCTGGTGCCCGGCTTGCGCCCCTCGCTCGAGGCGTCGTTTGACGCGGCCGCGCCGGCGCTGCCGGTGGTGGCGCGCGAGTTTGAGCTGGCCTATCCGGAACCGCGCACGGTGCGGTTTTATCTTATGCCATTCCGCGGCGACGGCCGGGGCGGCGCGCGGCGCTACGCGGTGATTCTGTCGGACATCACCCGCGACAAGCAAACGACCGAAGCGCGGATCGAGAACGAACGCACGTCGTCGATCCTGCTGCTCGCGGCCGGCGTTGCGCACGAGCTGGGCAATCCGCTGAATTCGCTCACCATCCATCTTCAACTCATCGAACGGAAGCTCAAGAAACTGAAAGCCAGTCCGGACGCCGGCTCGGTGGCGGAATCGATCCAAGTCTGCCAGGACGAGGTCAAGCGTCTCGATGGCATCATCAATAATTTTCTCGACGCCATCCGCCCGCGTCCGCCCGACCTGGCGGAAACAAATCTGGCCGATATTCTCGGGGAAGTGCTCTCCTTCCAGCAACGCGAACTGGCCGACCGCGGTATCTCGGTCGAGGCCGAAACACCGTCCGACCTGCCGCGGGTCATGGCGGATCACGGCCAGCTCAAACAGGTTTTTTTCAACCTGATCAAGAATGCGGCCGAGGCGATGGTGCCGGGCGGACGCCTCCGCATCGCCGCGCGGGCGGACGATGACAGCGTATTCCTCGACTTTGGCGACAGCGGGGCCGGGATCCGCCAGGAAGACCTGGTGCGGCTCTTTCAGCCCTACTATACGACCAAACCAGGCGGCCACGGGCTCGGCCTGATGATTGTGCGCCGCATTATGCGCGAGCACGGCGGGCAGATCAGCCTGGAGAGCAAGGAAGGGGTCGGGACGGTCGTCAGCCTGCAATTTCCGAGAAAAGACCGCCGCGTGCGCATGCTGAAATCGGGGTAGGGCATTTTTTAACCGCGGATTTTTTACCACAGATTTCACGGATAAGCACGGATCCGAACCCAGATTTTAAACCGCGAATGAACGCAAATCGACGCGAATAAGAAATCGCGCGGATAGAAGCGGACAAATAGGCATCGTCAACCGGCTATTCCTCGCATCACATCCGGCGCCGGCACCGAGTAATTTCTATCCCTCCAAAAAAGGGATCTTATTTGATTAGCCCGACTGCTTAGCTAACTTATGCGCTATGCCTTCCATGGTGGTCAACCGACCATCACTTCGTCGAAGCCGGATTTCGCATTCTTTTGCTGAAAACCGGCTGAAAACTTCGATGGACGAAATGTCCCGTGGTGCGTGTGCCGTCGGAATCTGTCTTCACGACCAAGCCGGGTTTGGTCGCGGCCTCGAAATGAGGAAATGGACGGGTGGCTAGGTAAGTGGAGAGGCGCTTTTCGCCTGCGCGTGTGTTCACCGACTTTAAACAGGCTGAAACAAAGGCGGCTTCACCTCGATTCTTCGGTGTTGGCACACGATCCATGAGCAGATTTTAGCATTTTGAAATCATAGGGCAAGCGGGCGCAAAGCCGAAGAGACTCGAACTCTCGGAGCGAAATTCGGAAATGATTGAAATAAAATCGGATGTCGAAAGTCACGACACCGGCTGCTCACAAATAGACGCACACGGCGATGCAAAATTCGCCGAGATCGCGGCGGCCTGGCCAAGGCTCCCGCCAGAAATCCGGGCAGCGGTGGTCACGCTTTTGCGGGCGGCTATGCGCACTGGCCATTGAGAGACCAACATTTTAAGCAGGGATCGAAGAATTGATCATTGCTCATTGGGAATTCAACTTCTGCTCATAGAGTTTGAGCCGCTGGCGCAATGCATCTGTCGCGTTTTTCGGCAACGGGAATTCCAGACATTTGTTTCCCCGTTCTATGGCTTCGTCGAAGTTGCCCGCCTCGGTTTTCCGAAATCGCCCTTATTGGCGTAGGCCCGATCCCGGTTGAG
>JBEKQH010000158.1:0-5116 GCA_049519915.1 Opitutaceae bacterium | reverse complement strand
TCAGCCCAGCTCATGCCATTTGACCGGGCAGGGTTCACTAAATCCGCTCAATGTTTTAATCGAAACGATGAATTTTGCTCATGCACGGAATCCTCGTGGCCGGCTGGATCGGGTTGCGTTTGGCTACGGTGGCCAGATATATCCCATGACCTAAAAATTGAACGTGGTTTGCGCGTAAACATAGTTGGCGTCTTTCGAACCGACCACGCGGAAGGACTGCTTGATATATTCGCCGCGGAAGTAATGGCCGCCGCCCGCTTCAAGCGAGAGCCACTTGACGGGCGACCATCCGCCGATCAGGTCAACTTCCTGGCCGAGGTCGGAGCTATAGGTTGGATTGAGGCCAAATCCCTTGCCGCTGCCCGCCGCCGCGCCCGGGGTGTTCCGGGGAACGCCCGCGACATTATACCAATAGTCGTCGGTCGACTCCAAATACTGTTGGTGGACTTCCAGCGCAAAGTCGGTGGTCTTGGTCGGCTTGACGCTCAAGGCCAGCCGGTCGTCGAACAGATTTTGCAGACTGGAAAGGTCCATGGTGCCGTAAAGCTGGTGATTGGTGGGAAATAGATTTTGAAACGTCTCGCTGCTGTGATCGTTCAGGTTTTTGTCACCCGACGCGCCGCTCGCGATCAAGGCCAGGCGCGGCGTCCACGGGCACTGGGTCAAAGTGTAACCGCCTTGGGCAACGAAGGCCCAGGCATGCTGATCCAGCCGCGGCGCGGCGAGCGCCGCCGGCACCGTCGTAGCGGGGAAAACCGCCGTGCGGTCGCCGAATTGGTCCATCGCTTCGAGGCCAAAGTCCCACGGCCCGAAGGCGGCCGGCTTGGACTTTACGCGGAAACCGGCCGTGTAAATGTCCTCCGGTCCGGGGAACCGGAAGGGCGCTGGAACCTGAGACCAGTTGTCTGTGACGACCGTGCGCTCCACGTTGCGCGCGAGCAAATAGGTT
The DNA here is from genome assembly GCA_049519915.1 of Opitutaceae bacterium. Taxonomy (GTDB): domain Bacteria; phylum Verrucomicrobiota; class Verrucomicrobiia; order Opitutales; family Opitutaceae; genus DASRHD01. The sequence goes on along the minus strand of JBEKQH010000158.1, from coordinate 4,167 downwards.
TCCGTAACCATCCTCTTCGAAAGGCCGGGAAAATCGAAATAAGCTCCGGAGAACGTATCGTGAGGATCCGATTCGTTAAAGTGGTCGAAGTGGTTGTAGACCACGCGGCTGGTGAAAAGATCGACCCCGAAAAAGGAGTCCTGATAGCGCAGTTTGACCGCGTCGAAGGTCCGGGCATCGTTATTCCAGAGAAAATTGCCGATCAGCCGCTGTTCGCCGTAAACGAGTTCCTGGCGTCCGACCTTGAGCGTGAGGGGGAACTTCTTCAGGTTCCCGAACGCGACGTAGGCTTGCTGGAGTTCGAATGGGCCGTTGTCCTCGGTCAGGCCGTAACCGGCGGCTGTTTTGTTGTACCGGTTGTCGCCGAACGAGTAACTGCTGCGTCCCTCCACCATGGCCGCGAACCAATCGCCGGTATAACCGATCCGAGGCATCAGCCGCGAAAGCTGGTAGTTGTCGTTATTTTCGCCGACGGGTTTGGACGAAAAGTCATAGTTGGAGCCGGCGTGATTGAACCCGGCGCCCAGCTTGTCCTCTTCGCGGAAACGATCGTTGATGCCGAGATCCCAGTCTTCCAGCGCAGGAGACCACGCATGGAGCTGATCGTCGATCAGACTGGGAGCGGGTGCCGGCAGCATGGGCGGCACATATTGGGCGCGGAGCGATGCCGCGACGGTGAACAGCGCGAGGAGCGCGATGTAGTTTTGCAGTTTCATTGGTCGATGTGGTTGGTCTGGGTCGGGAAAAATTTAGAGGGTGGCGATGGCGCTCGGCCGGCGGTCAAAATCATCGGGATTTTTCGGCGCAGGCGGCGGAGATTCGCCCGGTCCGCGCAACGGGCGAAGGTGCGAGCGCTCTTCCAAGAAACGGATGAGATGTTCGCGCAAACGGTAATAGTCGGCGCTTTCGAGCAGCGCCTTGCGATGGCGCGGCCGCGGAAACTTTATTTCGAGAATCTCGCCGACCGTGGCGGCGGGGCCGTCGGTCATCATCACAATGCGGTCGGAGAGAAAGAGCGCCTCGTCCACGTCGTGCGTAACCATGAGCGCGGTTTTTTGGTTATGGTTCCAAAGTTCGAGCAGAACGTCCTGCAGCTCATAACGAGTGAGCGAATCGAGCATGCCGAAGGGTTCGTCGAGCAGCAGCATTTTTGGGGCGAGCGCGAACGCGCGCGCGAGCCCGACACGCTGGCGCATCCCCTGCGAAAGTTCGGCCGGCTTTTTGCGCATGGCCGCGGCGAGACCGACGACCGAGAGGTAATACTCGGCGATCTGCCGGCGCTCTTCTTGGTCGGCGGTGTAGTAAACCTGATCCACCCCGAGCCTCACGTTTTCAAACGCGGTGAGCCACGGCAAAAGACAGGGCGCTTGGAAAACAACGCCGCGGTCAGGACCGGGCCCGGTAATTTCCTTTCCGGCCAGGATGATGCCGCCGCTCGTAACGTCGCTCAGCCCCGCCACCATCGAGAGCACGGTCGACTTGCCGCAGCCGGAATGGCCGATCAACGTCACGAATTCACCCTTTTGCAAACCCAGGTGAAAATCCTGCACGATGGTGGCCGGCCCCCGTGGCGTCGGGTAGGTTTTGGTGATGTAGGAAATGTCGAGAAAGGGGGACATCGGAAAAGTGGAAAATTGGGAAAGCGGGAAAGTGGAAAACGGGAAAATGCGTCCGGGGCGTTTCAGGAGCTGATGGAAATCTCCTCTTTCTTGATTTCGTGCGGACGGAGGGGCGGGCGGCGGCCAGTGCGCGGCGCGTCGAGGTCTTCCGGCAGGAGGTCGGGCAGGACGAATTTCTTTGTGACCGTGGTGCGGCGGCGCGCGCTGTAACCGAGCAGCTGGTTGAGCACGAGCGCACGGAGGCGCTTGAACTCGGGGTCGTGGTTGAGCGCCTTGCGGTTGCGCGGGCGGGCGAGGGAGACGGCAACGGGGTCGCCGAGCGTAGCCCCAGGGCCTGGCGTGAGCGGAAGGATGCGGTCGGCCAGGAGCAGGGCCTCGTCCACGTCGTTGGTGATGAGGACGACGGTTTTTTTGTCGGCCTCCCAGATGCGCTCGATTTCATCCTGCAAGGAGGCGCGCGTGAGCGCGTCGAGGGCGGAGAGCGGCTCGTCGAGCAGGAGGATCTGCGGATCAATCGCGAGGGCGCGGGCGACGGACACGCGCTGCCGCATGCCACCGGAGAGCTGTTGCGGCCGTTTGTCGCGCGCGGCGGTGAGGTTGACCATCGCGATATGCCGATCGATGTGCTGGCGGCGTTTTTCGCGTGACCAGTTTGGAAACACCTGGTCCACCGCCAGCGCGATGTTTTGCTGGACCGTGAGCCAGGGCAGCAGGCTGTAATTTTGGAATACGATGCCGCGGTCGGGGCCGGGCGCGGTGATCTCAAGGTCGTTGAGCTTGATGACACCGGTGTCGGGCCGCAGGAGTCCGGCGATGAGGTTGATCAGGGTGGTCTTGCCGGAACCGGAGAAGCCGACAATGGCGACAAACTCGCCGCGCTCGATCGCGAGATGCAGGTTTTGCAGCACGCAAGTCGCGCCGAAGCTTTTACTGACTTGATCGAGTTCGAGAAAGGCCATGGGTCAGCGCACGGAGGCCCGGTCGTAACTCACGAGCTGCTGGAGCATGAGCATCACCCGGTCGAGGGCGAAGCCGATGAGGCCGATCGTGAAAACCGCGACCATGATGAGGGCGAGGGTCTCGCTGCTGCCGTTCTGGAACATGTCCCAGACGAACTTCCCGAGGCCCGGATTTTGCGCGAGCATTTCGGCCGCGATGAGCACCATCCAGCCGACGCCGAGCGAAAGCCGCAGGCCGGTGAAAATGTAGGGCAGTGCCGAGGGCAACACAATCTTGCGGATGCGCACGCCCAAAGGAAGCCGCAGCACGCGGGCGACATTGAGATGGTCGTTGTCAATCGAGCCGACGCCGATCGCGGTATTGATGAGGGTGGGCCAGAGCGAACATAGCGCCACGGTGATCGCCGAGCTGACAAAAGATTTGGCCAGCCATGGATCTTTCGACGTATAGACGGCGCTGACCAAAATCATCACGATGGGCAGCCAGGCAAGCGGCGACACGGGCCGGAAGAGTTGCACAAACGGATTGACGGCATTGTAGAAGTTTTTGCTTAGGCCGCAGAGGATGCCGATGGGCACGGCAACGAGCGACGCGAGCAGAAAGCCGGCAAAAACCGTTTCAAGGCTGGTCCCAATCTGGTCGAGGTAGGTGGGCGCGCCGCTATACTTTCGCTCCTGCCAGGCATGGCCGGGGAACGCCTTTTCATAGCGCGCTTTCATTTCCACCTGTTTGGCGTAAAACTCGCGCTCTTCCTGCCGCTCGGCTTGATGCTCGCGCACGAGGCCGACCGCCTGCTGCCAAACCTCGACCGGCCCGGGCACTGAACCGATGCTGGTCTTTACGTTCGCCGCGACCACGCTCCACAAGAACATGAACAGCAAGCAACCGAGGAGCGGCAGACCGACCATTCGCCCCAGCTGAACCAGTTGTTCGCGCGGATCCTCGCCGATCCATAGCCGCACGATTGGCACGGCCCAGGTGAGGCCGACAAGCTCAAGCACGGAAATGAGGCGGGCGGAAATTTTCATGATCAATCCTTCAATCCAATTTTGAGCGCTTGCAGATAGGCATTGGGATGGCGGCCATCGTAGGTGACGCCGTCGATGAAGTGGCGGTCGGCCGGCTTAAATCCGTCCGTGTCGGGCAAGTCCTTCGGACTCATCTTGCCCTCGGCGACGAGGAGCGCGGCCGCCTGGCGATAAAGATCGGGACGATAGACTTGCTTCGCCACGTCGATATACCACTGGTCGGGCTTCGCCTCGGGAATCTGGCCCCATCGGCGCATCTGGGTCAGGAACCAAATGCAGTCGCTGTAAAACGGATAGGTGGCGTCATAGCGGAAGAAAACGTTGAAGTCGGGCATGGAACGTTTGTCGCCCTTGGCATATTCGAAGGTGCCGGTCATGCTGTTGGCGATGACAGCGGCGTCGGCCCCGACGTATTCGGGGCGCGAGAGAATTTCGACGGCTTTGCGGCGGTTTTCCGGGCTGGCATCGAGCCAGACCGCGGCGCGGATGAGCGCCTTGAGGACGGCCAAGTGGGTGTCGGGATATTTTTTCGCCCATTCTTCGGTGACCCCGAAAACTTT
>JBEKQH010000157.1:0-5117 GCA_049519915.1 Opitutaceae bacterium | reverse complement strand
CGAAATCGCGCAATTAATCGCTGGATATGGTGGCACTCATTCTTGACCTCGGCGATTCTAACCATCGTCGCGCTGTATCTCGCCTATTGGGGCATCATCGGCTGGAGAACGTGGATCTGACTTTCGAAAGGCTGAAGGACCGAAGAACTGAAAGGCTGAATCAAGCCGTTCAGTCGGGCGGCCTCGGTTGGCCTCGCCTCGTTTTTCAGCCCTTCAGTTTTTCTTCGGTTCAGTCCTTCAGCTTTTCTCCAGGTAAGCGGCAAAACGACGCTATTCCGTAAAAACTCCGTCAACTGTTCGTCAAATTCTGCTCAATTCAACCTCCTGATTTGCAATAACATTGCTTGGCCGCCACCCACAGGCCAAAACCCCGCCCATGCCCGCCGTGACGTCCATCTGGGTTTTTATCCTCTTTACGGTCGCCTACCTCGGCATGGTGGCTCTGCTTTGGATCTGGCGTTTTAACCGCCGCCGCGAGCGGCCGCCCGTTTCCGAAAAATTACTCCGCGGACCCGGTGAAAGCCTGCGCCGGCGCCTCGAAAAGCTCGATGATTTCCTTCTGCTCGGCTTGGGCGGATGCGCGATCGTGCCCGGACTCCTGTTGTGGGGTGGACTCGTCATTTCGGCCCACATGGGAGCCACCACCGGCGGTGTGGTGGTGTTCATTTCTTCGCTGGTTCTGTTTGTCCTTGCACTTGCCGGGTGCGGCTGGTGGCTCACCCGCACGATCACGTTGCGACGCGACTGCCATCTCGGCCTCTACGGGGAAAAAGCGGTCGCCGAAGCGCTCATCCCGCTCCTGGCGGAGGGCTACCATATCTTTCACGACGTGCCATGTGAATATGGAGACACGACCTTTAACATCGACCACATCGTGATCGGTCCCAGCGGCGTCTTTTGCATCGAGACCAAGACCCGCCGCAAAGGCAAAGCCATCCAGGGGCGCCAGGAACACGAAATCACTTTTGACGGCGAGCAACTCATCTATCCGTGGGGCGAAGACACCCACGGCCTCGCCCAAGCGCGCCGACAAGCCGAGTGGCTCGCGCAGTGGATCTACCAGCTGATCGGCGAACGCCTGCTGGTTACGCCGGTGCTCACGTTCCCTGGTTGGTGGGTCAGCACGACCACCCTGCGGGACTTGAAGGTATTGAACCCCAAGCAACTCGGCGCCACCATCCATAGCGACGCCCCACCGGTCCTAACTCCGAAGCAGATCGACCTCGTCACCCGCCAACTCGACGCCCGCTGCCGCGATGTGGAGTTTTAGTCGTCAGTCTGGCTGACGCCCGGAGGATTTACATAGACATAAACCACGGCCGTTCGCTCTGGTGCCGAGGCAAATTTGGCGTGAAAAGTGATAATCGTATTGATCCTCTGCGCAGTCGAAATCGGCTTCACATAGACATTGTATTTCAGCCCCTTCGTCACGACCTCGGTCCGGGTTTGAAACGTTCCCGGCGCGCCGTAGACCGCTTGGATATCGGTGGCCGGTTGTGACGGCAGGACGGACACGACGATCAGCTTTTCGGACGGCGGTTCGGTTGTCTTCCACATCAGCAAACGCGGGGTCATCGAGAGGTATTCCTTCACATTGATCTCGAGATGAAGCCGGGTGACGGGCTGGTTCGCCTCATCGGTTGTGACCATGATGTCTTTTTCCTGCAGACCCGTGCGTTCGGCCACGTCAAAACTCACCGCAATGGTCCCCTTCTCGCCGGCGGCATAGGTTTTTTTGTCGAGCGCGGCGGTCGTGCACCCGCAACTGGTTCGGACCGAGGTAATCGTCACGGGATGGTTGCTGGTATTCGTAAAGGGGAAATCTTCTTTCACTTTGTTCTTCTGCCCTTCGATCGCGTCGACGCTTATATTTTCAGTTTTCCAGGTGAGCGCGCCGGCTTCCAGCTTTGCGACAAGGAACAGGGGCAGAACGAACAGGGCCAGGTATTGGGTTCGAAGATGCATGCCGGCAAGATACTTTCCGTAAGGACTCACTCAATCATTTTTGTAAAAATATCGCGGATGGATTTAAGCAGGAAACCCGGAAGCCAGGAGCTCGGAGAGAATACGTTTCCTATCCGCGTCTATCGGTGTAATTAGAAGGAATTCTGGATTCACTGGAGGTTGTTTCCACAGATGGCACTGATGATCGCGGATAACGTTCGGAGTGCCGTGCCAGACGAAGCCTTGGCGTAGCATGGCCGCGCCATCCGTAGCTCCAAGGGAGCGAAGGATGGAGCCAACAGTCGGAATTGAACCGACGACCCACGCTTTACGAAGGAATTGGTCTGCCAGCCACTTTTGTTTCACAAACACTTATAACCACGAACTTTTAATGAAAATGTCTGTCTCTGTTATACACCCCCATTATACACCCTTCGATGAAAACAGACACGGAAACAAAACAGAAAACCAGCGTGTGGCAGTCCACCCGCGTGCAGAATCTTTACCGGCACAAAGGCGGCAATTATTATGGCCGTTTCAAGGTCGCGGGCCACACGCGCTGGCTTTCGTTGAAGACCACCGTGTTTTCCACCGCCAAGCTCCGGCTCGCCGATGAGGCCCGGACGATTTCTGAGAAGCGCGCGGTCGGCGTGACCAACGAAGCGACTTCCCTGACATTCGAGCAAATTGCCGAAATCTACACCGCGCGCTTCCAAGCCGACCCCGAGCTTTCGCCGGCCACCAAACTTTCCCGCGTTCACGCGCTCGCGCGGATTCGGAAGACTTGGCCGGAGTTCATACCGATGAAGCCGGTCAAGGTGACGGCTGCGATGATTGCAGATTGGTCGAATCGGCTGCGCACAGCCACGAAGTTCAAGCGTCACGGCGCGAAGACGGAGCATACCGGCTACGCTGCCGACAGCGTCAACAAGTGCCTCGAAACGATCAACCGCCTGCTCACCATCGCGGTCGAATACGGTTCCATTATGAGGAACCCGCTCGACTCCGCGCCGTCAAATCTACGGCTGCGGCACGCGGTTCGCCCCGCAAAACCGATTCTGCCGAGCACGGAGAAAATGCGCCAGCTTCTCGACGAATTTGAGATGCCCATCGAAATCCCGCCCGAGCTTGCGAACATGGCAGACTCCATCCGACCCCTCATCAATCGTGACCGTCTCGACGTGGGCGAGTTTGCCCGCTTCCTCGCCTACTCTGGCGCACGCCTCAAGGAGGCCGGTGCGATGACCTGGGCGCAAGTTAAAGCCAAGACACTGATGATCCCCGGCACGAAGACGGAAGCGGCTGACCGCGAAATCCCGCAAATCCCCAGCATGCTCACTTTGCTTGCAGCGATCCGCGCCCGTCGCGTCAGCGAAGGCATGGTCAAGGATGCGTCAGAACTCACCGGGCCGATCTTCCGCGTCAAGGAATGCCAAAAGTCCATCGACCGCGCGTGCAAGGCTCTCAAAATCGCCCGCCTCACCCACCACGATTTCCGGCACTACTTCGCGACCGTGTGCATCGAAAGCGGCGTGGACATCCCGACCGTAGCGCGCTGGCTCGGCCACGCTGATGGCGGCGCACTTGCAATGAAAACTTACGGACATCTCCGGCAAGAGCACTCGCTGGCGCAGGCCGCGAAAGTCGCGATTTGACTCGCTATTTTTGCTCATGACCCCGGCTCAACCCTTGACACGCCAACGGCCCGGCTTTTCCATTTCCCTTCCATATCGCCGATGTAGCTCAGTTGGTAGAGCAACTGTTTCGTAAACAGTAGGTCACCGGTTCAAATCCGGTCATCGGCTCCATCTCGCTAAGTGATTCGCAGACTGACCAAAGATGAGTGAAACCCGCGAAAAACTATTCTTTCACTGGAGCGAATCCAGCCAGAAGTTCGATTATTATGTAACCGGGCTTATCGCCGCGGCTGTCATCTATCTTACAAAAGAATATAATCCAGCGCCCGTTGGATTGAATCCGCCTACGATTGAGTTACTTGCAATCGTCGTGTTGGCGTTGTCGCTATTTGCCGGATTGGCGCAGATTGAAGGGAAGGTCACAGTTTTGAGAGTCACCCATGACATGGCTCCAAAGGAAGAATGGCTGCGGAGACTGCGGCAGCGGAGGAAAGGAGAGCGAATGGCCCGGGAGAGCACGCCGAATGTCGATATGACCGAATCGGAGATAGAAGAACAGATACAGACTCTTTCTAAGGTCGTCGATAAGGCTACGCGTGGCTGACCTGATGCACGCGAACTGAGCCATCGCCAATAAGAGACTGGGCACCTAAAAAAGGACCCAGATGCCTAAAGGAAAAGGAAAACGACATACACCGGAGCAGGTCGTAGCGATCTTGCGCCGAGCAGAGAGCGGCGAGGCGGTAGCGACCGTCTGCCGGGAAACGAACATCAGCGCCGCGACCTTCCATCGGTGGAAGAGCCAGTATGGCGGGATGGAACTGACCGAACTGCAGCAACTGCGGGGGCTGCGCGATGAGAACGCGCGGCTGAAGCGACTCGTCGCCGACCAGGCGCTGCATATCCAGGTGCTCAAAGAGGTGAACGGAAAAAAATGGTAAGCCCGTCGCAGAAACGCCGGGCGGCCAGCAGCGTAGTGGAAGCGCAACAATGTTCGGGTCGGCAAGCCTGTCGCTACCTCGGTCTCGGGCGCTCGACGTGGCACTATACGCCGCTACCGCCCACGCCACGGGCGGTGCAACTTGAGGCAGCGATCCTGAAGTTGTCGCAGACGCACCCGCGCTATGGCTACCGGCGGGTGCATGCCGTCCTGCCCCGGCAGGGGTTGCAGTGCGCCTTACGCACGGTGCAGCGCGTAAGGTGCCACGCTGGATTGCAGATCGTGGGCCCGGCCGTGCGGCCCAAGACCCCGCCGCGGCCCGAGGCGAAGATCAAGTCGGATGGCGTCAACGACGTGTGGTGCCTCGATGTCGTCTTCGACACCACCCAGCATGGTACGACGGTAAAGTTCCTGACGCTTCTCGATGAATACAGCCATTACAACCTCGACATCGTGGCCAGTCGCCGGATGGGCAGCCGCGAGGTCGTGGCCGCGCTCCAGGCGGCTGTCGCCATGCATGGCGCACCGCGCCATCTGCGCAGCGATAACGGCAGTGAGTTCATTGCGAAGCACCTCCAAGCGTGGCTGCGCGACGC
>JBEKQH010000156.1:0-5137 GCA_049519915.1 Opitutaceae bacterium | reverse complement strand
GAAACACCCGAAGCCGGCCACGACCAAATGGTGAGCAGCGGCATCGACGTGTGGTGCAAGCGCGTCCGTTATCCCATCGTCGACCGCTGGTACAACAAGGGGAGCGGCCACTATCACAAGGACGAAGGCGAGGGCATGGACATGTATCAGACCGGCCAGTCGCGCGGCTGCGGCGGCACCGGGATCTGGGACGGGCAAAATTTGTACGTGAGCAAAAATTACCGTGGGTGGAAGGTCCTCGCGAATGGCCCGATCCGGGCGATTTTCGAACTCACTTTCCTGCCTTGGGAGGCGAACGGCGTGAAAGTTTCCGAGGTCAAGCGTTTCACCGTGGATGCCGGCCACAATCTCGACGAAATGGAAAGCACCTTTACCGTCGAAGGCGGCCCGAAAGATATTACCGTTGCAATCGGCATCAATAAGGACAGCGCGGACCGAGGCGAGAGAGTGAAGGCCGAACAGACCAAAAACCAGGAGGGCGGGTGGTTCACGCAATGGGAAACCGAGAGAACTCACGGCGCAATCGGCGAAGCGGTGATCGTTGCGCCGGAGGTCTTGGCCGGTGTTGCGGACGACGATAATAACCATCTGGTGCTCGTGAAGGCCGTGTCGGGCGTGCCGCTGCACTATTATATCGGCGCCGGCTGGACCAAAAGCGGCGATTTTTCCTCGGGCGCAGACTGGAATAACTACGTCGCCGCCTGGGCCGCGCGTGCGAAATCGCCGGTCAAGGTCACGATCTCGGCGCCATGAACGCCCCGGCGGACTCATCGGCCGACGACCTGACGTGTTGTTTCAGACCCACGCCCTAAGGCCGCGAAAGGTTTTGGCCCCGCTCGCCCCACCGGACGGTTCGGCCTCCGCGTTCACTAATGAACTCCGCGTTAAAAATAGCATCGATCTGCGGGTTTCCGCGGTCTAAGCACGCAAGACGACTGTTTCTTGATCCCCCTAAACTCGACCCTGAACCTTTTTGCCGCTTTGACCTGATCACCTCTATTTCCGACTCTCTTTTCTCTCATGAAACTCCACTATTTTCCCAGTCCCGCTGAGACCAACACGCTTTCGACGGAAAAGCTCCGCGAGTATTTCCTGATCGGCGGGCTCTTTCAACCCGGCCAGGTCACCGCGCACTACACGGACCTCGACCGGATGATCGTCGGCGCCGCGGTTCCCACCGTTTCGCCGCTCGGCCTGCCGAGCGCCAAGGAAACCGGCACGAACTTCTTTCTCGAGCGTCGGGAGATCGGCATCCTCAATCTCGGCGCGGCCGGCGTCGTGCGGGTGGGCGGGGTGAAATATGAGCTCGCCGCGCTCGATTGCCTCTATATCGGGCTCGGCGAAAAAGACGTCGCGTTCGAAAACGGCCCGTCCGGCCAGGCGCAGTTCTATTTTGTCAGCACACCCGCGCATGCCAAACACCCGACCGCGCTCGTGCGCCACGCGGACGTAAAGACCGATCCCATCGGCGATCCCGCCAAGGCCAATCGCCGTCGCATCAACAAGCTCATCCATCTGGACGGCATCAAGAGTTGCCAGCTGGTGCTGGGTTTCACGGAGTTCGAACCCGGCAGCGTCTGGAATACCATGCCGCCGCATACCCACAGCCGCCGGACCGAAATTTATCTCTACTTCGACTTGGGACAGGACGCCGTCGTGCATCTCATGGGCGAACCGCAGGCGACCCGGCACCTCTTCGTTCACGACCGCGAGGCCGTGCTTTCGCCCGCTTGGTCGATCCACGCCGGCGCCGGCACGGGCAATTATCGCTTTGTCTGGGCGATGGGCGGCGACAACCAAATCTTTTCCGACATGGACGCCGCGCCCATCCCGACCTTGCGCTGACCCGGATGCATCGCACTTTTTCATCCGACGATGCACCCGCAGGGTGGATCGATCGCCCGAGAAAGTGCGATCGATCCAGGCTGACCATTCCGTATATTCCCCTTAATCCCAAAATCCATGAGCTCCATCCTCGATCAATTTAAACTGGACGGCAAAGTAGCCGTCGTTACCGGTGCCGCCCGCGGTCTCGGCCAAGGCATGGCCCTCGCGCTGGCCGAAGCCGGGGCCGACGTGGTGGCGGTCGATATCCTGCCGGCCGACGACACCGTCAAGCAAGTGCAGGCGCTCGGCCGCAAAGCCGTCGCCATCGCCGGAAATCTGGGCGACCGCGCCGCGATTCCCGGCGTCATCGCCAATGCCCGGAAACATTTTGCCGCGCTCGACATCCTGGTGAACTGCGCCGGCATCATCCGTCGCGCCGATTTTCTGGAGTTTTCCGAGAAGGACTGGGATGACGTTATGGGCATCAATATCGACGCGGTGTTTTTTCTCAGCCAGTGCTTCGTCCGCGATGTCGTCGCCCGCGGCGCCAAGGGCAAGATTGTCAACATCGCCTCGATGCTCTCGTTCCAGGGCGGCATCCGCGTGCCTTCCTACACCTGTTCGAAGAGCGCGGTGGCCGGCCTCACCCGGCTGATGGCGAACGAGCTCGCCACCAAGGGCATCAACGCCAATGCCATCGCCCCCGGTTACATGGCCACGGACAACACCGCTCCGCTGCGGGCCGATGCCAACCGGGCCAACGCCATCCTCGAGCGCATTCCGGCCGGACGTTGGGGGACGCCCGACGACCTCAAGGGCGCGGTTGTCTTTCTGGCGTCTTCGGCGTCGGACTATGTCAACGGTTACACGATCGCCGTCGATGGCGGCTGGCTGGCGCGTTGAGCGTTCGTTGGTCGACACTCACCGTGTCTTCAGCTGGTTTGTCATTCTGAGCGAAGCGAAGAATCCAGCTTGAGATTGCCAACAGAGTCTCGCTGGATTCTTCGCTTCGCTCAGAATGACAGAAGAAATGCAGGTATTAAAGTCGGCTCCACCCTTTCCCCTTATGTCACCCCAAGCCCCTGACTCAAAACCGACTAATTACCGCTGGGTCATCTGCGGGTTGCTGTTTTTTTCGACCACGGTCAATTACATGGACCGGAATGTCATCAGCTACCTGAAAGAGTTCTTTTGTACGCCGGTCGATCATGGCGGATTTGGGTGGACCAACACCGATTTTTCGCTGCTGACTTCCTTTTTCACGGGATTTTACGCCGGGATGACGATCCTGGTCGGTTGGATCATAGATAAGATCGGAACCAAGCTGGGCTTGGCCCTTTCGTTGATTGTCTGGTCGGTTTTTGGCATCCTTAACGCCTTTGTCGGACGTCTCGTGGTCATGCACGTTGTCGTGCGCAGCGCTTTTGGTCTCGGCGAAGCGGGCAATTTCCCCGCTTCCATCAAGACGGTGGCCGAATGGTTTCCCAAACGCGAAAGGGCGCTTGCGACCGGAATATTTAACAGCGGCACCAACGCCGGAGCCATGATTGCCGCCCTTTTCGTTCCCTGGTGCATGATTTATTTTGGCGATCAAAAGGGATGGAAGATGGCCTTTGTTCTCACCGGAGCGGCGGGCTTTCTCTGGCTGATTTTTTGGTTCTGGCTCTACGATACGCCGATCCGGCATAAGCGGCTGTCCAAGGCCGAATTCGACTACATCCATGCCGACGACGAGGTTAAAACAATCCAGGGCGAAGAGCTGACGGGCGACCGGGCCAAGGTTTCCTGGTTCAAGCTCCTGGGGTATCGGCAAACCTGGTGTTTCTTTTTCGGCAAGTTCATGACCGACGGCGTTTGGTGGTTCTATCTTTTTTGGCTCCCCGATTACCTGAAAAAACAGTTCGGCATGACCAAGCATGAAGTCATGCTTCCGACGTTCATCGTGTATGGCATTGCCATCATCGGCAGCATCTACGGCGGGAGCATTCCGATGACCTTTATAAAATTGGGCATGCCGGTTTATCGAGCCCGCATGACCTCGATGTTCATCATCGCCTTGTTTCCCTTGGCGGTCTTGAGCACGCAGTATTTTGGCGACGTCAGCCTTTTTGGAAAAATGGCCGCAACGCTGGCCATTGCGACCATCTGCATTGGCGCCTCCGCGCACCAGGCGTGGTCCGCGAATCTCTTCACGACCGTTTCCGATATGTTTCCCAAGAAGGCGGTCGGTTCCGTGACCGGGATTGGCGCGATGGCGGGCGGGCTTGGGGGAGTGATTGTGCAGCTTTTGGCCGGCCGGCTAACCGATGCTTTTATAAAAAAACCGCAGACGGCCTACCTCATCATGTTCATGGTTTGTGCGTTGAGCTATTTGATCGCATTGGGCATCATGAAGATCCTTGTCCCCCAGCATAAGCCGATCACCGATCTGTGATTGAGCCCCTCCTTCGCCCCTCGACCAACTCGGGGCTATGAAGGGCAGGCGCGAATGATCGGCTCAGGTGACAAGTAACAGGTAACAAGTGACAGGATGCATTTGAACCGCGAATGAACGCAAATAAACGCGAATACAGTATTTTAACCACCAGAGCATTTAAACTTATGATGCACAGATAGCCTGGAAAAGGTGGAGCGCGGCGTCCCGACGCGCTCAAATGGAAGACTTGAAATAAACGCGTCGGGACGCCGCATTCCACCTTTTTGCTTATGTGCACTATATCTTGAATTGCTCTAATACATACTAAAGGGCACTAATATTTCCAAGCAGGCAGAAGACCGACTTAACCATTCTAAAACGCTCCTGCATCAAAACCCTTCAGGGGTGCACTTGGTACTTGTTACTTGTCACCTGTCACCTGATTTATCAATGCCCGCATATAGCCGAGGGCGTAGGCCATGCCGGCGTGCCAGGGCGCCGCACAATTCATTTGCGGGGTGTGGTCGGGAACAAGAACTCCGTCAAAACCATTGCGTTCTAAGATCTGCAGTATCTTTGGCATGTCGATGTCGCCGTCGTCGACAAACGTTTCCCGGTAGGAAGGGACTTTTCCCCTGACATTCCGGAAATGCACGTAAGCCAGTTTGCCCTGGCGGCTGTAGCGATCGGTCGCCTCATAAATATCGCCCTCCGTCATTTCGGCCAGCGACCCGAGGCAAAACTCCAGGGCGTTGGCCCGGCTCGGACGAAGGTCGAGCAGGCGCTGATAATGTTGTGGCTGATAAACGAGCCGTGGTTGGCCGCGCATCGTGGGCATGGGTGGATCGTCGGGATGGGCGGCGAGGGTGACCCCGGCTTCCTCGGCCACAGGGA
>JBEKQH010000155.1:0-5163 GCA_049519915.1 Opitutaceae bacterium | reverse complement strand
GCAAGTCCAGTCCGTGGAATCGTTCCCGTTGGTTTGTGTTCGCCGTCGGTGCCTTCGCGATTGGTGTGAAGGTCTCAGCGAGGTCGGCAGACATAAACCGGGGAAACTCACGCAAAGACGCGAACTCCGCAAAGAGAAATTACTTCGGCGGATCGGCCAGCGGTCGGACGCGGGCGAGCAGTTCTTTCAAGAAATCATCGGGGCGATTCAACGGGAGAAAATGATTGGCGCCCTCGAATCGGACGAATTCCCTGTGGGGCGCCGTGATCTCTTTGAAATATTGCTCGGCCGGTTCAATTGGCGTCATGTGATCTGACGTCCCTTCAAAGAAAAAGATCGGAATGGCGAAATCCAGGCCGAGCGACCTCAAGTCGGCTTTCCACAGTGGTCCATTCGGACCAAGCAGGGTGTTCAACGAGAACCGGAAGCCTTTCGAATAATAGTACCAATCGAGGAGTGTAAACCCCGGCATCATTGTCGGCGGAATCTTGGACTTTATGTCGAGGCTGTCCTGGAACGGGATTCTCAACTGGCGAGCCCATTTTTGCAGAATCCAAAACTTCCTTCCGTCGGGCAATGCATCCGTGGCCGCCAATTCTTTCAATGCTTTCGCGTTGTTAGTCGCCTGTGCCGAAGCCAGCACTCGGGCAGATTGGATTTCGATGGCCTTCTTCCAGGTTGGCGAACCGAGAAACTGTCCGGTGCCAACATAGGCAAAAAAAAGATCAGGTCGCTTCTTGACCATGTGGATACCGAGAAAAGAACCCCAGGAGTGACCGACCAGGATGATCTTATCCCTGTGTAAATGCGTTCGCAAAAACTCGGCCACTTCGATGCCGTCCTGCGTCATCCGGTCAACGGTCATGGTCGGTGCAATCGAACTGCTTGTTTTGCGATAGGTCCGGCCGGTTCCGCGCTGGTCCCACTGCACGACGGTGAAATATTTTTCCCACGGCTGCCAGCCGGATGAAATCATCAAGGTGGAGCCGCCCGGGCCGCCGTGAACAAAAAGGACGACCGGGTTGTTGCGATCCTCGCCGCGAATCTGGATCCACTGTTCGATGCCGCCGATGGGGACGTACATTCCTTCCTGGATCCCGTTAGGTGTATGGATCGCCAGGATTTCTGCATTTTCATGCTGGCAATAGGCTCGGAAGCCGAGTCCCAATGCCATGAGGAGAAGAGCCACACTCAAAAGGACAAGCAGGGCGAGCATCGTTATTTTAATTATCTTCCGCCACATCTTGAAGGATTCCTTGGGATAATCGCCTCAGTGCACATTGCGATGGATAAAAGATGAAAGATAAGACGCGGTTACTTCGATTTGAGGATGGCCCGAGTGTGGCCTGAGTATCGGGTGCGCGCCGGGAGGCTTGGTGCCCGCTCACTTCGCCTCTGCCATGGCGTGACCTTGCTCTATGGCTTGCAGAAATTTCAGTATTTTGTCCTCCGAGTCGATTCTGGCCTGCTTGTTTCCTTCCGCAGTTCCGCCCTGTTTGGAGTCCTCGCTGAAGGTAATCCCCGGACGGGGTTCCCGCCTTCCGACCCGCCCAGGAATAGAATCCCAAGTTTCTTGGGCGAACCCTCCGTATAATAAAAATCCGCGACGAAAGGCTGTCCTGTGATCGTGCTTTGAATTAAAAGGCTTTTTGCAGGCTCTGCGCCGAAGCCGTTCGAAGCACACAACGTGGCGAACAAAAAAGTGAGCACGGAAGGATAAATTTTCATAATGAACCATGGATAAGAGTTGGGACCAGGGGTAACTCTAGCGCGTGAAGATTGGTTTTCGTGCTTTGGAGCATGTCACTCGAAGATTCTTCCTTTGTTGAATCGCCAGACCGCGACGGCGAGCACGGCCGCCGTCATGGCGGCGAGGATGCCGAGGGTGGGGAGCAGCTCGCCGGGCGAGGCGTGCGCCCACAGCACTTGGGTGAATCCTTCCATCGACCAGTAAACGAGGGTGAATTTGCTGAGATGCTGGATGAATTCCGGCATGAAGCTGACGGGAAACCACGCGCCGCCGATCGCGCTCATCAGCAAAATGAGAATAGTGGCCAGGCCGCGTGCGCTTTCCGCGCTGGGCGCGACTGCGGCAAGAAGCATGCCGAAGGATGTGCAGGCGGCGGCGGCCAGCGCGCAGACGACGATCAGCGGCCCGAGGTGGTGTTCGATGTCGATGCCGAAGAGCACGCGCCCGGCGAAAAACAGCACGACAAGCTGGATCAGGCCGAGGCAGACGCCGTAGAGGAATTTGCTCCACAAAATATGGGAGCGGCTGACCGGCGCGGACAGGATGCGCTGGAAAAGCCCCTGTTCTTTTTCATAAAAGAGCGCGGCGGCCGAGACGCTGACGGCAAAGAGAAGAAACTGCATGGCCCAGCCGCCGACGATGCGCGTGGCTTGCTGGTTTTTCACGTCCAGCCCGACGACCTGCTCGGTGTCGATGCGCACCAGGCGCGAAAAAGTGTCGGCGGTTGCCGGGCCGTTGGAGCCATTCGTGCTGTTCAAATCGGTCAGGCCGATAAGTTGCGGTACTCTGGAAAAAATCGTTTTTTGCAGGATACTGGTGATGATCTGCGTCTCCATGTCGTTGCTCGGATTGGTGACAAACTTCAAATGCAGGCCGATGCGGTCGCTGGCCAAAAGATCGGGCGGGATGACGAGCGCGAAGCGAAATTTGCTGGCCCGCATAAGCGGGCGCAGGTCGGCCTCGGTGAGTGGCCGCGTGGTCTGGTCGGGGTTCACAAACTGCGTGATCACGCGGAAAGTTTTCTCAGCCTTGAGCGCATCCACCAGGAGCGAGGCGGCGGGATCGGCGCTCTGGTTGACGACGGCGAACGGAATGCCGGTGGGGCCGGAGTCCTTGCGGCTCACGCCGAAAACCTGGCCGAAAACATAGATGAGCGTGAACGGCACGAGGAAAGTGAGCAAGACCGCGGCCTTGTCGCGGAAGAAGAGGGCGAAATCCTTGCGGAGCAGGACGAGGATCGGGTGCATGGAGGGAAATTTATTCGCGGAGCGTGTGGCCGGTGAGTTGAAGGAACAGCGCCTCAAGCGTGGGGCGCTGGCTGGTGAAAAGGCGCGGTGGGAACGCGTGCGACTCGGTGAGCGAGAAAAATGCGCTGAGCGGATAATTGGCGCGCGGGCGGAAGCGGTGGATCCCGTCGATCACGGAAATTTCACCGTGCGCGGCCAGCTTCAAGGCCAGCGAAGCGGTGGCGGTCGTGGCGGGAAAGCGGATCTCTTCTTCGAAGGGAAGTTGCGCGAGCAGTTCGTCGAGCGTGCCGAGCGCGAGGATCCGGCCGTGGTCGATGATGCCGATGCGCGAGCAGAGGCGGACGGCTTCCTCCATGTAATGCGTGGAGTAGATGATGGTCAGGCCGTCGCGGTTGAGGGCCTCGAGATATTCGAAGATGGCATTGCGCGATTGCGGATCGACCCCGACGGTCGGTTCGTCGCAGAGCAGAAGCTTCGGCCGGTGGAGCAGGGCGGCGGCGAGATTCAGGCGGCGCTGCATGCCGCCGGAAAAGGTCTTCACGGGATCGCGACGCCGGTCGTTGAGCTGGACGGCGTGGAGGGCTTCGTCGATGCGTTGGCCGAGCGCGCCGCCGCGCAGGCCATAAAGTTCGCCAAAGATGCGAAGGTTTTTCTCGGCGCTGAGTTCACGGTAAAGCGCGAGGTTCTGCGGCACGAGGCCGAGGGCGCGGCGGGTGTCGGCATTGCACGCGGAGAGCGGCGTGCCGTCGAGCGTGAGCGTGCCGGCATCGGGTGCACGCAGGCCGGCGACCAGAGACATGAGCGTGGACTTGCCGGCGCCGTTGGGACCGAGCAGGCCAAAAAATTCACCGGGCGCGATGTCGAGCGAGACGTCGTTGAGCGCAGTCAGGGTGCCGTAACGCTTGGTGATAGAGCGGAGAGCGAGCATGGTGAAAAATTTGCGCGGGGAGGGAAGCAGCCCTATCGAAGCATGAGAAGCGTGCTCAGTTTTGTTTTATTGAGCGGTGGCATGGGCCAGATTTTTTTGCAGAGTTGGATTCATGGGAAATTTGGCGGCGCCCTGCTGCCAGGCTTGGATCGCTTGGTCGGTCTGCCCGGCGGCTTGGTACTGTTGGCCCAATAAAATATAGGTCTGTGCAAACTCAGGCTGGACGGGCATCGTTTCCTGTTGGGTGACCAGGCTCGACAACCGCTGGATCACCTCCGGCCCCTTGTTCAGTTCAGCTGGCCAATGGGCCAGGGAAGCCGCCTTATAAAATTGTGCCTCCCAATTTGCCGGGTCGATTTTGAGCGCCTGATTGAAGTTCTGATCGGCCTGCATCCCGAGGATGCCGACTTCGTTTGGATCCCCGCCGGTTTCGAGCACCGATCGAATCTTGGCGATTTCGGCTTCGCCCAGCGCGGTCGGGATGGACGCGTCGCCAGGGTTGCTCGCGGCGAGATCCTTGAGTCCCTCGATGACTTCGTCGAGCTCTCCCGCCTTCCGCAATTGGTCCAATAGTGCCCGCCTTTCGCCGAGGGTGGTTTGGGGCGAAGCCAACAGGTCGAGCGCATTTGCGATGGCGACGACAGCTGGATCCGGTTTTGCGTCGGGTGGAACTGGCAGGGCGTGTGAGACGGGCGGAGGCGGAGCGATTTGAGATGGCTCCTGGTTTGCGACGGGCTTGTTTCCCGGTAGTGCCAGCATCGGCTGCGGAAGCTGTTTCCGATTGGCGATGGTTTCCCCCACCACGATGGCGGTGAGACCCAAGACGATTATTATCAGGATCGTTTTCATGATGTTTTTGGTTTGAGGATGGCCCGCAGCGCGGCGGCGTGGGCGTCGAAGGCGCGCCGGCCGGCGGCGGTGGCGGACACGAATGTTTTTGGCCGGCGGGCCACAAACGTCTTTTCCACTTCGATATAGCCTTTTTCCTCCAGCGTGAGCAGATGCGCGCCAAGGTTGCCGTCGGTGAGGTTTAACTTGGTTTTTAGAAAGGTGAAATCCACCTGGCTGCCCGGCCTGAGCTGGCAGAGCGCGGCCATGATTTGCAGGCGGGCGGGCTGATGGATGGTGGCGTCGAGTTCGTCCATGGGAGTGATCCGGTTAACGCCAGAAATAACGCACGTAGAACCCGGTGCCGATCAGCGTTCCACCGGATAAGACGACGCTCCACCAGAAAAAGG
>JBEKQH010000154.1:0-5166 GCA_049519915.1 Opitutaceae bacterium | reverse complement strand
CCAGCGCATAAGCCTCCGACACCGTTTTATAGGGGAGCTTGCCCTTTTTGCGCACCAGCACGATGGGCTTGCCCATTTGGTAGGCCAATGCGCCGCCGATGATAAAACCGCGCGCATCGACCGCGGCGACAAGGTCTGCGCCCAATTGCGCCCCGTTCGCGACGAACGCGTCGATCACGACGCGGAACGCGGCCGGATCTTGGAACAGCGTGGAGATATCGCGAAAATTCACTCCGGCCAACGGCCAGCCGCGCACAGTGCGGATCTTTGACTTGAGCAGCGCGGAAAGTTCGGCGGCATTCATGGCAGACAACACAATCGCCAATCGTCCGGGAGGAAAGATTTTTTATGAGCCTGATGCGGCCGGCCTGCCCGATTTCCTGCTAATCTGGGGAGGCCGTTGCCCGCTGTCTCATTCCATTCGCCGATGCCGCCCTTTGCTTTCGCCATGAAATCATCGATGGATCAAGCCTTACACCATCATGCCGTGCAGCGCGCCCTGGAGCTGGGCCGGAACAGCGATCCCAAAGCCCTGCCCGAGCTGGCGCACCTCGTCGCAATGCCCTCGGCCGAGATCCGCCGTCTCGCCGCGTCGGCGATTGGAAAAATTGCCGGGTTCGGCGCCGATCCGGCCGCCGCCGTGCATGCTTTGGCGCCTGCCGCCCTGCACGACCCGCACCCGCAGACTCAACAATATGCATTGAAAGCGCTCAAAACTTATGGCGCCGCTGCCGCCGCGTATCTCCACGACCTCGACGATATTGCCGTCAACGAACAGGCGAAGGATTACGTGCGCCGCGCAGCCCATTCGGCTGCCCAGTCCATCCGCGAGTCCGTGCGCTTGGCCAAGGCCGAGGCCGTTCGTCGTTGCGGTCGATGCGGCCAACCGGTTTCCGCCGACGAGCACGCCCGCAGCCGGCAAGCGTTTCAACGCACGTTCTGCGACCGCTGCTTTGACGAAGTTTATCTCGAACGCCGCAACTTCGACACCAAGGTCGAGCTAAACAAAACGATCGTCGCGCGGGCCGGCACGCTCGTGCAGTCGGAAGGCGAGCGCCTCATCGCCGACTGGCTGACCGCCCACAATGTCGCCTTTCGCTATGACGAGCGCTACCGCATTCTCTCCGGCCACGCGATCCGTCCGGATTTCTACCTGCCCGAACTCGACGTCTATCTCGAGTACTGGGGCATGGACACCGCTGACTACAAAATCGGCATGCTCAAGTTTTCCCACCATGCCAGCCGGCACAACGAGTAAGGGCGAGGCAGCCTATCGCTGATCCCCGGTTGCGGTGTCGAAAAGATCCGCCATCCGGCGCAGCGAGCGAGAGCGAGTCAGCCCGGTAGAGTTTTGTCTCGAATCGATTCTGCAAGTTGTTAACCTTTCGAGGTTTCGCGCGTCCCTCCGGCCCCTTCCAGCCAGCACGTTGGTCAGCGTCGCAATATTCGTCGCGCGCGCCGCGTTCTCAATCAGCGTGAGGCGGGTCTTCCGCCTGCGTGGAAGTATTAGCGCCCTTTAGCGCGCCTTGTTGACAAAACTTAAAGCGTAATACATCTGTAAGACATGGCCTCGACGACGCTCAGACTTTCCCCGCAAGAAAAACGACGTTTCACCGTGGAGGCGCGCCGGCGCGGCCAGACCCTTTCGCGATTCCTGCGCGAAGCGGCCCACAAAGAGGTCCGCCTCCAAAAGAATCCCTGGCGCACGTTCTTCGCCGAAAATCCTCCGGTCAAGATGGAAGGCCCCAGCAACCTTTCCACCCGTGAAGGGTTCGGCCGTTAAGTATCTCGTGGATGCGGGGCCGTTGATCGGCGCTTTCTGGGCGGCGGATCAATGGCACCCCTGGAGCCGGGCGGCCCTGGAATCCGTCGGTTGCGAAGTTTACACGACCGAAACGGTCTTTGCCGAAGCGGCTCATCTGCTCAAGCCTTATCCTCCCGCCCTCTTGCAGTTGCTGCTCGCGCTGCACACCGGGCATGTGCGTTTTGCGCCGGTATATCCGGAATTCGTCCCGCGTTGCGCCGAATTGGTGAAAAAATATGCGCTGCGCATGGACGTGGGCGACGCCTCGCTTGTCATCCTTTCCGAGCTTTATCCACGCGCAAAGCTCATCACGCTCGATGTTGCCGATTTTCGGCTTTACCGGCGCCGCGACAACCGGCCAGTGCCGACGTTGATGCCGCGTGAATGACGGAAGATTTTCGCGCGGGCAATCCAACTTCATCCGATGTGCGCCGCCCGGCAATCTGCCGGCATCTCCGCGCTCACGTGAGCGCGGCCCCGTTGAATCTTACCGCGCCGCGATGCGGCGCAGAACCTCGGCGCGGGCGTTGAGATCGCCCAGCAATTCCGTGTGCTCACACGCCTCGCTGTCGTCGAGATGCACCAAGCCCGAGCCGAAGGGCGGCGCGTCGCCCACCACATCGGCCCAACGGTGCCAGGCGTAGCCGACCAGCGCCGGATGGGTGAACGCCCGCTGCAACGCCGCCCGTCCCTTGCGCAGCATGCGCTCGACGCTCGTCAGCCCGCGGGGCTCGCGTGGCGCCGGACGCTTCGTAAACACCTCGCCCGTCCAGGCAAATTCGCCCACTAGGACCGGCATGCCGCCGGCGAGATAAAAATCGTCAAGCCGCTCATAAAGCGTGTCGCGGAAAATGCCGGCCGAGAGCACGTCGACCGAGGGATGGACGCACTTCGCCAGCACGGCCGGACCCGGCAGACCGCCAAACCGGCAGCCGAGGATCAGATGGTTCGGATCATGCCGGCGGATCGCCGCCGCACAGGTCGCAAAATAGCGGTGGGCAAACTCCCGCGAGAAATTTTCCTGGTCCCGCAAATAACCTGGCGTGCGCAGCGCGGTTTCCGCCTGGGTGAGCTGGCGCAGCGTTTCCTTGTTCGGCAAGTCGACCTGCCATTCGCGCGCCAGCGTCGCCAGGCTGCCGCCGCGCGCGGCCAGGGCGAATTCCCACGCCGCATGATACGCCGCGCTGCTCGGTTCGAGGCTCAGGCAGATTTGCAGCAGCGACGGGCGGGCCCGCTTGGTGCCGTCCGTATTCGTCAATTTCTCCCCGAGCACCGGCGCCCAGCCGAGCTCATGGTCGGTGAAATAGCCGATGAGTTCGCGCGACGCGCGCCAGGGCGCGCACAGCCCCGCCGCCACGCGATTGCACGTCTCGGGCCAGCGCGAGTCGAAGACATCGGGCAGCTTGGCGCCAAACGCCTTTATTTCCGGGCCCAGCTTGCAAAACTCGAGGGTTTCCACGCAGGCCAGACCATGGCCGAAAAACTCCGGCGCCGCCCATAGACCGAGCGTGTTGACTTGCCATTTCTCCAAACGGGCCAGCACGGCCCGCACAAAGGTCTCCGACGTGTTGGCGCCGTAGAGTTTCTCGACCGTCGCCGCATAGGGCCCGACCGGCGCAAAGCGTCCGTCCGCGCGGCCGAAACAGTTGACCGAGGCCACACCCTTGCTGAAAAACGGCCGGCCTTGCGGGTCGATCAACCACCACTGGCCGCGGCGCGTCTGGCCGACGCGAAAAAACCCCGGCGAGCCCCGGAGCGTCTCCGGCTTAAAATCGGCGGGGAAGAGGGAAAGGGCGTCGCGGACGTGCGCCATGCGCGTCAAGGTGGCGTGCGGCGCGCGAAAAGAAAAGCGTACAATGCGCGATCCTTTTTACCACAAAGGTCACAGAGAACGCAGAGATCGATCCAAAGAAATTCTTTTTTTAACCTCTGATTGCCTGTCCTCCCTAGCTCGAAGAGCGAAGGAGGGTCACTGATAGATCCATTCAATTGAACCGCGAATATTTTCTCGCGAAGGATACGAAGTAAACGAAGGGCCTTCCCATTTGTTTTCACCTTCGCTCCCTTCGCGAGACAAGAGCTCAGGCTTCTGATTCGACCGTTGTGATCTTCGACCCCCTGTGGTGAAGGCTTGTTTCGGTTCGTTCCCTTTGCGACCTTCCGTCTTCTCCATAGCTTTAGCAAAGGAGGATGTAAAAATGCTTTCGGTAAATTTCTACTTCCGAAGTCCGCGGTCGGGCCGCTTGAGCGCGAACCGCTCCGTTGTGCGGCTGTAGAACTCGCCGCCCATCCGGCCGACGGTGTCGAGCTTGGCGGGATCGGGTTTGCCGTCGTCTCCGAGGACGGCGTCGTTCACGTGCGCGAGCTGAATCCGGCCGAAAATGACGTTCGCCGCCAGTGGACCGTCGCCGATGAAGACGACGGAATGCAGGGTGCACTCGAAAGCCACCGGCGCCGCCGCCACCCGCGGCGGACGCACCCGCGTGCTGGGCGCGGCGGCAATGTCGAACTTTTCGAACTCGCTCTCGCCATAAGGCAGCAGGGCCGCCGTGGCATTCATTTTTTCGGCCAGCGCGAAATTGACAATGTTCACGACAAACTCCGGCACCTGCTCGATGTTGCGCACCGTATCTTTTTTCGTGCCGTCACGGGTATTGACCGGGACAAACATGACCGTGGGCGGATTGGACGTGACCCCCTGAAAAAACGAGAACGGCGCGAGGTTGGTTTTGCCGTCGGCGGAAATCGTCGAGACCCAGGCGATGGGCCGCGGTGTGATTGTGCCGACCATCCAGGCGTAGGCCTCGGGCACAGGGAGATGGGCGAAATCGAGTATCATAGCATCCCACCAAAGAACAAATTCCCGCCGTCCGCAAGCAGCGCGAATCGATGCGATTCTTCCCGTGGATCGAGCGTGATAAGGATGGAGACCTCGAGCTTTTTTCACCACAGAGGCACAGAGAACGCGGAGATCAAACCAAAGAGGTTTATCAGGGACAAAACCCGTTTCCGGATCGATCGCTGTGTCCTTCGTGCCTCGGTGGTGAAAGCTTGGGCTTGCAAATGCTTGAACCCTCAATTCGTTGCGGCCCGGAGACGGGCGACAAAGTCGTCCAGGTCGCTTCCGGCGATATCGGAGACGGCGACAAAATTCATGTCCGCCTGCCGCCACGCGCGCATCGCGTAACCGAGACGGTGCGCATCCGAGAAAGGAAGGGCGTAGGTCGCCGGCCAGATAAACACCGTGACGAAATGCTTGTGCCGCTGATAAACCAAGGCCGCCATGGTTTGTCCTGGCAAGCGCTCGAGCCGCGCGCCCAGCAGAGGAAAACCATCCGCCGCCAGATCCGCGACCGGCGGTG
>JBEKQH010000153.1:0-5253 GCA_049519915.1 Opitutaceae bacterium | reverse complement strand
GGCCAGTATCCGGAGGCCATCGACAAGGAGCTGCAGGCACCAGGGATGATTCCCGCCCTGCCCGCGTCCGTCGGCCTCGGACTTCCGGTCGGACTTCTGCGCCGCCGGCCCGACGTCCGCGAGGCGGAGCGTGAGCTGGCGGCGTCGAACGCCCGCATCGGCGTAGCCATCGGCAACCTGTTCCCGCACATCGACGTGAGCGGAGCCATCGGCGCCCAAGGCCCCAAACCGCCGGGACTCGGGCCAAGCGACGAAATCTGGGCGTTGGGCGCCTCGGCCACCTGGTCTTTGCTCGACTTCGGAACCCTTGATGCCCTCGTGGAGGTCGCCGATTTCAAGCACAAGGAATTACTGGTAAACTATAAGCGCACAGTACTCGAGGCGGTGCGGCAAGTGGACAGCGCGGCACAAGCCTACGCCGCGGAGCAGAACAGCCTAACCTATCTCTCGACCGCTCTGGCCGCAAGCCAGCGCTCAGTGATTTTGGCCACCAAACGTTATGATCGCGGCCTCACCGATTATCTCAACGTGCTGGATGCGCAACGCCAGGAATTCGCGCTCGAGGACCAGTATGCCGCCGCTGACCAGACGGAGGCGGAGGCCCTGGTGGCACTTTACCGGGGGCTGGGCGGCGGCTGGGAAGCCTATCAGGCGCTGCCACCGATTCAGCGGCCGCTACCCGCGGTTGTCGCCGCCTTCCGACGTCTGCTTGACTCTGGAGCCGCCCAATAAACATTAAAAAATTTCCATGCATGATTCACCCCTATATGGGATTCGTCGCCTGACGATCTATCTTGGCCAGGATAAGATAGACGTCGATCAGCCGCTTTTTAAGTCGATCGTGCAGGAGGCGAGGGCGATGCACATGGCCGGCGTCACGGTGATTCACGGGGCGGCCGGTTATGGCCGCTCGACGCGGCTGCATACCACCGATGTGCTCTTTTCCACCGACCTGCCGGTGGTCATCGAGATTGTCGACGCGGCGGGAAAGATCGAGGCCCTGATCCGACGTATCGCCGAACGCAAGGAGGTCGGCCTGATGACTTGCGAGACCGTCGAGCTTTGCGGGCAGCACCGGCTGGACGATTGAAACCAACAGCTGAGATTGCCTCGCATGGCTGAATGAAATCGACCCTTCGGCGGCGAAGGCCGCCGTCACGTTTCCGGTTCTGCGGCCGTAAGCTGGATCAGGCTCTGCAGCGAACTGAAGTGCTGGCTGAGGTCGAAGTCGCCGCCCAGCCCGCCCACGAGCTTGTCGAACAGATCCTTCTTCGCCGCTTTCAGGGCCTGGATACGTTCCTCGATCGTGCCCGCGGTGACCATGCGGTAGACAAACACCGTATTCGTCTGACCGATACGGTGCACGCGATCCACCGCCTGCGCTTCGACCGCCGGATTCCACCACGGGTCGAGCAGAAAAACATAGTCCGCCGCATGCAGCGTGATGCCGGTGCCCGCCGCCTTGAGCGAAACCAGCATGACCGCCGCCCCCGCCGCGCCCTGGAACGCCTGCACCGGTTTTTGCCGGTCCAGCGTCATCCCGGTCAGCTCAAAGCGGGGCAGTTCCGGGAATTGCGCGGTCAGCGCCTCGCGCACCCGGTCGAGCAGCATCACGAATTGGGAGAAAATCACGACCTTGTGCCCGCTGCCCACGATCTCGGCCAGTTTTTCGACGAGCAGGTTCAGCTTGCCGCTGTCGCTCAGCGGCGCCTTCAACCAGGGCAGCAAATCCGGGTCGCAGCACACCTGCCGCAGCCGCGTGAGCAGGGCCAGGAACCCGAAGCTCTTTTCGCGCATGGCCGCGCTCACGTCGTCGCCGAGCCGTTGCACGCCTTCGCCGCAGATGCGCGCGTACTCCCTCCGCTGCACATCGGTCATCGGGCACAGCAGGTCCATCTCGACTTTGGGCGGCAGCTCTTGCGCGACCTCGTTCTTCGTGCGCCGCAGGATGAAAGGCGCCAGTTGCGCGCGCAGGCGCTCCAGCGTGCCCGCGCGATCCGTGTTCAACGCCGCTTCGAAGCTCGCGCGCGACCCCAACAGGCCCGGCAGCAGATAGCGGAAGATCGACCACAAATCGAGCTGGCGGTTCTCCAGCGGAGTGCCCGTGAGCACCAGGCGATGCCGCGCCCGAATGGCAAAGCACGCCTGCGTGACTTTGGCGTCGGGGTTTTTTATGAACTGGCCCTCGTCGAGCACGGCGTAGCCGAAATCGGCGGCGTCAAGCAGGTGCTTATGCTTGCGCAACTGGGTATAGCTCGCGAGCCAGATGACGTCGTCCTTGCGCGAGGTGAAGTCATGTCCGGTCTTGAGCACATCGACCGGCAGTTGCGGAAAGAACTTCGCGCATTCCTCGCGCCAGACCGGCACCACGCTGGCCGGGCACACCACCAGGCTTGGTTTTCCGGGCATCGGACGCACCACGAGCAAAGACGCCACCTGCAGCGTCTTGCCGAGGCCCATTTCATCCGCAAGCAGACCGTGGCAGCCGACCTCGCACAAATGGTGCAACCACTCCACGCCGCGGCGCTGGTAGGGCCGCAGGATCTCGGGCAAGGCCTGCGGCGTGACCGAGGGCGCCAGCACGCTCTGCCGCCACGCTTCCATGTCGGCCGTAAGGGTGAGTTTCAAGCGCGTATCGTTGAACAGCGAAAAAATCAGGTAGGGCGACAACGCGCCGTCGACGTGGGTTTCCTCCGCATTGCGCCGCCAGGCGCTGATCGAGTCCCATTTGTCGGTCGCGAGGGCGACGATGCCCAGGCTCGGCAGGATCACCGGCGCGCCTCCGCGCTTCGTCATGGCCGCGACCTCGTCGTCGGTCAGCATCCGTTCACCGGCCCGGAAAATCCACCGCAGATTCAGCTTTTCCCCGTGGCCGTTGCGGCCGGGCTTGCGTTCGGCCACCGCCTCGATTTCCACTGCGCGCGTCCCTTTGAGCAGATTGGCGACGTGTTCGTCGCACTCGACCGAAAAGACCTTCTGCCAAGCCGGCAACGTGGTTCGGAGAAAGTTCGGGATTTCGACGAGCGATTCGAGCAAGTAGGTATACGTATCCTGCCGATAGTGGAAATGCGCCTTGCGCGCGTAGGCCGCCAGCCCGATGAGCTTCGTCCGCTCGCTGGCGTTGACCTGGCCGTTGCCGTTGCCATGCGCCGCAGCGCCGATCGCGGGCAGGCGCGATTTGTCGGGGTTCACCCAAAAGGCCTGGAATTCGATGCCCTCCATCCGCGTCTTGAACACGAGCAAGAGAGGCCGGGCGGGACCGGCGGCGAGACCACTCGCGATTCTGGGGCTTTCGCCGTTGTTTGTGGTGCGCCCGTTGGTGCCGCCATTGGCGTTTTTTTCCATTCCGCCGGCCAAGGGATTCTCCGAGGTCGGCGAGATTTCATCGGCCACAAGTTCTTCGATTTCATGCAGGCCGGCCACGGCAAGCGCGCGGGCCAGATTGAGGTCGGTCAATGACGAGCGCACGGCCAGACCCGCGGCATCCCATTCGATGACGGCATATTGGTCGTGTTTTTCCACCCGCCGGTGCACAATGGCATCGCGGTCCGTCAATTCCAGTTCGCGCACCTCGCCATCGCGATATAGCCGGTGCCCTTCTTCGAGCTGGTTGGCGCTGAAGTGGCTTTCCCAGTCATTCGCCAGCTTCTCAAACCAAAACTCGAGCGAATGTGGGGTATAGATGCGCTTCGGCCCGTGCTTTTGCATCAACGTAAAAGAGCAAACGTAGATTTTGCCCACCCGGCAGTGCAACCACTTTTTCCGCCTATTTCGCCATTCCCTTGGCAAAAGGAGTAAGTGACAAGCAACCAGTGGCAAGATCGCGAGCCGGCGGCTTTAGCTCTGCTGAAAAATCCTCTTGCTTGTTACGTGCCACCTGTCACTTGGCGGCTGTCCCCGCTAATATTTTACCAGCGGATCGCCTTTCGGCTTGTGCTGCGTTCGCCGTCGGGCTGCATGGCTGGACGCATGCTGCTCCACCGGGAAAATTCTCCTGCGCAAAAGTCCTCTTTTTGGATCGACACGCTGGTCTTGCTCGCCCTCCTCGCGCTCGTGTTTGGCGTCGCCGAGGTCTCGGCCCAGTGGCGGCACCCGCTGCTCTCGAAGGTGGAAATCGATTTATCGCCGGTCGCCCTGTTCAAATATTCATTGTTCTCGTTCGCCCGCGGCTGGATCGCCTACTTTTTCTCGCTCCTCTTCACGCTGCTGGTCGCGTCGTGGGCTTTCTACGATTTGCGGGCCCGGCGTTTTGTGCTGCCCGCGCTCGACGTTTTGCAAAGCATCCCCGTGCTCGGTTTCCTGCCCGGACTGGAGCTCGGGCTGGTGGGCCTCTTTCCCCACAGCAACGTCGGGCTCGAATTCGCCTGCGTGCTTTCCATTTTCACCGGGCAGGTCTGGAACATGGTCTTCAGCTATTACGATTCGCTGCGAGGCACGCCGGCGGATTTCCGCATGCTGGGCCGGCTTTACGGTTTTTCCTGGTGGCACCGTTTTTGGCGAATCGAACTGCCCTTCGGCGCCCAGGGCCTGCTTTATAACAGCATGGTCTCGATGGCCGGCGGCTGGTTCTTCCTCAGCGTTTCGGAGGCGTTTTCCCTCGGCAGCAAGGACTTCCGGGTGCCGGGCATCGGCTCCTACATGAGCGTGGCGATCGAGCAAGGCAATGTGCGGGCGCAAATTTACGGGATTGTCGCGATGGGCGCCGTCATTGTCATCGTGGATCGGCTGATCTGGTGGCCGCTCGTCCTGTGGTCGCGGAAATTCAAGCTCGATGACTTTGGCACCGGCCAAAGGGAGGCCTCGGCCCTCCAGCGTTGGCTTGCGCGCTCGGCGTCGGTCCAAAAAATTGGCGCGGCTTGGCGGGCATTGGGGAAGAAATTGGTGCGGCCCGCCCAGCCGCCCTCGGAGGCGACCTCGCTCTTTGCGCCGGGAACGGTGGTCCGGCCAAGGCGCAGCCGCTGGATTGGCCGCGGTCTTTATCTGGTCTTCATCGTCCTGCTGGTGTCCCTGCTGGCTTGGGGCGGGTTGCAAGTCACTTTGCTTCTCCGGCACGTGGCCCTGGCCGATTGGCTGGAAATCCTGCGCGACACCGCGGCCAGCTTCGCGCGCGTGTTGGCCTCGGTGCTCATCGGCACGCTCTGGACCGTGCCGCTCGGCATATGGATCGGCCTGAATCCCCGCCTCGCGAGCAAGCTTCAGCCGTTCATCCAGTTTGCCGCTTCGTTTCCCGCCCCCATGCTTTATCCCTGGCTG
>JBEKQH010000152.1:0-5277 GCA_049519915.1 Opitutaceae bacterium | reverse complement strand
ATGAACTGTTTCGCGCGGCAGCGCGGGTGGAGCGCGGCGTCCCGACGCGCTTGACCTGAAGGCCCGGAATTAACGCGTCGGGGACGCCGCGTTCCACCTTGGAAGACTGAAGCTTAATCGCAATGGGCATGAGTTCGCCGCAGCGAGGCACCGAGCGAAGCGACAGTTTCCCGTCTCTTGTGCCATCGTCTTGGCGCCCTTCATCTTGTCCTTCGTAGCCTTGCCTGCCCTTCGGAGGCTTGCCGAAGTAGGGGCGAAGTAGGATGCGTCCTTGGTGTAACAGGATCTGGGCCGGCGCCGTTCCGGGTTTCCTGCTTCAATCCGTGTTCATCCGTGGTAAAATAGTCAGGGCTTCGAATTGATTTGGCCGGCCAGGCGGCGCAGCCTCGTCCGGAATGAATGCACTTGCAGCGACCACAGAAACGAATCCGCGCCTGCGGTCCGGCACGGCCGGCCTGCGGCGGGCCAACCAGGCGTTGTTTGCCGGCGGCTTTGCCACATTTGCGCTGTTGTATTGTGTCCAGCCCTTGTTGCCGACGCTCTCGACCGTTTTTGGCGTCGATCCGGCGACGAGCAGCCTGGCGCTGTCCCTCTCCACGGGCACGATGGCGGTGGCGATGCTGGTGGTGAGTTCCGCGGCCGATGCGGTGGGTCGCAAGCGGGTCATGGGCTGGTCGCTGACGCTGGCCTCCGGACTGGGACTGGCCGCGGCCGCCGCGCCGACCTGGACGAGCCTGCTGGTGTTGCGTTTGTTGATGGGAGTGGCTCTGGCGGGTTTGCCAGCGGTGGCCATGGCCTATCTGGCCGAGGAGGTGGAGGGCGAGTCGCTCGGCGTGGCGATGGGCCTGTATATCAGCGGCAACGCCGCCGGCGGGCTGGCGGGGCGGCTGATCGCCGGTGTGCTGGCGGATTTCTTTTCGTGGCGTGTCGCCTTGGGCGGGATCGGCCTGGCGTCCGCGGTGGCCACGGCGCTCTTCTGGCGCTCGCTGCCGGTCTCGCGTCATTTCCATCCGCGGCCGCTGGAGACCGGCGCGCTTCTGCGCTCTTTGGGGCGCCACCTGCGGGAACCGGGGCTGCAGAAGCTCTTTGCGATGGGGTTTGTGCTAATGGGATGTTTCGTCACGGTGTATAACTACATTGGATACCGGGTGATGGCGCCGCCCTACGGGTTGAGCCAACGCGCGTTGGCCGCGCTGTTCACCGTCAATCTGGTCGGCGTGTTCACGTCGACGTGGGCCGGCCGGCTGACGGGGCGGCTGGGCCGTCGCCGGGTGCTTTGGTGGATGCCGGCCGTGATGCTGGCGGGCATGGCCGTGACCCTGTTGGCGCCGCTGCCCGTGATCGTGGTGGGGTTGGTGGTGGTGGCGGCCGGCTTCTTCGCCGGGCACTCGGTGGCGAGCAGCTGGGTGGGGCGGCGGGCGGACGAGGCGCGGGCCCAGGCCAGCGGGCTCTACCTGTTTTTTTACTATATGGGCGGGAGCATCATTGGCTGGCTCGGCGGCCATGCGTGGACCGCCTGGCGCTGGCCGGGCGTCGCGGGCCTGGTCGGCGCGGTGGCCCTGGCCGGAGTGGGGCTGGCCTGGAACATGCGAACGATGTCGCGCCTGCATCCCGCCACCGTGCCGGAGACCGAACCGGCCGAGCCGGCGGGATGATGCGGCGGCGGATACCGCCGCTTTATCCCGAACATCCCTTCTTCGCCCGTTCGGGCTACGCAGAGCACGGCCAACATCCAACGCCCAAGTCTGACTTGGAACGTCGAACGCTGAACGTTGAACTCCGAACGACGAAGTTCTGATTCCCGGTAAAATGATCGGAGGGTTTAATTAAGAAGCCAAGAAACCAGGAAAGGAGGTTCCCGGCTTCCTGGTTTCCTAATTAAATAATGTTCGGAGTGGTTTTAAGAAGGAAGCCATGAATCCAGGAAGTCAGAAACAAGACTGACCCCCCTCCGGCCGCCTTTTATCGAGGCGCCCTTGGCGTAAGCCGGACTTGCTCATGCCCGCTCGCATGTAATGCCATGCAAAAGCAATGGGCCGAAGCGGTCAGTTGAACAACGGCCACGATCCTTATCCAGACGTGCGCTGACAATGGGTTTGGCCGATGACCATTAACTCGATTCTTTCGGCGCGCCCGGCGGTCACGCCCTACCAATCATGCGGGGCGGGGATCTCGCCCACAAAGAGATTCTTCGCTTCGCTTCTAGGAAACAGCCCTGTTTCTTTCCCGTCGGGGGCAAAACTCCGTTTTGCGTTGGGAGCTGCCAATGAACTTGGTGTCTCCATTTGTCATCCAGAGCGCCAGCGAAGGATCTCACAAGATTGGACATAGGTGTGAGATGGCTGATGTCGCTTCGCTCGGTACCTCGCAAGGCTCGGAATGACAATGAGAAGAAGCGTCGAGCCTAAACAGTTCATTGGCTTGTTCCAGGCAACCCCGACAAGTCGGGGTTGCTGAGGGTCTCTGAATGGCAATCGAGAAGGATGCCCGCTCTGGGATCTTTGCGATCCTTTGTGGCAAAAAATTCTCCCGGCGCAAAATTCAAGGCACCGAGAGAACGAGAATGATTATTAGAACGATTCGGCGGCACACTGATAAATGAAGCGCGTCGGGACGCCGCGCTCCACCACTGAATCAACTTCGACGTTCAACGTTCAGAGTTCGGCGTTCCGCGTGCAGCGGCGGGCGTTCTCCCACCGCTGCTACACGCGGCTAGCGATACTCTTCCCCGGTCAGCGCATTGATAATTTTGAAGTTTTCGACGTGATATGCCGGGTCGGCCCGAAAGGCCAGTTTCACCCCAAAGAGCTTCTCCATGCGGACGAGGAGCTCGGCGTCCTCGCTGCGGAGGCGTTCGAGGATCCCCGGATGGACGAGCACGCGGAGCGAATACTCTTTCCCGTCGCCGCGGGCCTGGAGGCGGCGGACGACGGAGGAGAGCTTGCGCTGGAGCTCGACCGACATCGTCGTGGCGCTTTTCACAATACCCCGGCCGCGGCAATAAGGGCAGTCGGTATAGAGATTGGACGAGAGCGACTCCTGCTGGCGCTGGCGGGTCATTTGCATGATGCCGAGTTGCGAGATGGGCAGGATATGGGTCTTGGCCTTGTCGGTCGACATGAGCTCGACCATTTTCTCGTAGATGGAGTTGCGGTGACGCCGCTCCTTCATGTCGATGAAGTCGAGAATGATCAGGCCGCCGAGATTGCGCAGCCGGATCTGCCGGCTGATCTCGATCGCCGCTTCCATGTTGACGGCGAAGATGGTGTTTTTTTCGTCGCCGCTCTTTTGCTTGTGCGAGCCGGTGTTGACGTCGATGGCGATGAGGGCCTCCGTTTCGTCGATCACGATTTCGCCGCCGGAGGGCAGGGGCACCTTGCGCTGAAAGGTCTGCTCGATCTGCCGCTCGATGTTAAAGCGTTCGAAGATCGGGATATTGTCCTTGTAGAGGGCGATCTTGGACTTCGAGCGCTGGGAAATCTGGCCGACGAGTTCCTGCGTATGCTCAAAGTCGGCCTGGCTGTCGAGCAGCACGCGGTCCACTTCTTCGGTCAGAAAATCGCGCACGGTGCGGCCGACGATGTCGGGTTCCTGGTAGAGACAGGCGGGCGAACGCTCGCTCTGCATCTTTGCGGTGATGTCCTGCCAGGTCTTGAGGAGGATGTGGAGGTCGCGGACGAAGTAGCGGGACTTTTTGCCCTCGCCGGCGGTGCGGACGATGACGCTCATGCCCTCGGGAATGGTCAGCTCGTTGATCAGCTGCTTTAGGCGCTGGCGCTCGCGCGGATCCTCGATTTTGCGGGAAATGCCGCACTGGTCGGAATGGGGCATGAGCACCAGGTAGCGGCCGGGCAGGGCCAGATTCGTCGTCGTGCGCGGGCCCTTGGTGCCGATCGGACCCTTGGTTACCTGAATGACGATGTCGGTGCCGGGCGGATAGAGGCCGGGGATGTCCTTGACGGTGGGCTCGGCGGGCCGGGGCGGCGCATTCTTCTTCTTGTTGACGCGGACGATCTCAATCGAGGA
Organism: Opitutaceae bacterium; assembly: GCA_049519915.1. Lineage (GTDB taxonomy): Bacteria > Verrucomicrobiota > Verrucomicrobiia > Opitutales > Opitutaceae > DASRHD01. The sequence continues at coordinate 1,251 of JBEKQH010000152.1, read as the reverse complement.
GTCGGCGGCGGCCGGGAGCATGTCCCAGTAATGAAGAAAGGCGTTCTTGCTATAACCGATATCGACGAAGGCGGCCTTCAGCCCGGGGTCGAGATTCTTTATCCGGCCCTTGTAGATTCCGCCCACCATGCGGTTGTCGGACTCCCGCTCGATTTCGAATTTGTCGAGCACGCCGTCGATGAGCAAGGCGACGCGCTTTTCCAGCGGTTCGGAATTGATGATGAGTTCGCGGTAGGAGGATTTTTCCTTCTGGAAGATATTAAGGATCTTTTGAAGCAAGGGGCGTTGTTTAGCGCGCTCCTGGGCGCCGGACTTGAGGTCGGCGGGATCGATGCGCTCGGGCGTCTCAGAGAGGGCCGGGGGCTGGGCGAGTTCCTCGTCGTAGCCCTGGGCGGGATCGGTCTGCGAACCGGAGTTGGCGGGTGCGGGCGGCTGCGGATTGGCGCTGCTGCTCATGGTATATGTGTCCTTGGGTTATTACGGGGCGCCCGGGCGCGGCAATTGCGGCGCAGGAGATTCCGGCAAAGCGGTCGATAACGCAGGCAAAAGAGTTCATTAGATGAAATCCTTGCGGAAGCGATAGACGCTTTGGACCAGTCCTTGCAGCATGCAGCAACTGAGAACAAAGGAGCCACCGTAGCTGATAAAGGGAAGCGGTATGCCCGTGATGGGCACGAGGCCGATCGTCATGGCGATATTCACGAATACATGCACGGCGAACAGCACGGTGACGCCAATGGCGAGCAACGTGCCGAAACGGTCTCGGGCGAGACCGGCGATGTGAATGCCGTTGAATAAAACCAAACCAAACAGGCCGAGAACCGTGAGGCTTCCCAGAAATCCTTTTTCCTCGGCGATGACCGAGAAGATAAAATCGTTATGTGCGACGGCGCGCGGCAGGTAGCCGAGCTGCGCCTGCGTTCCCTCCGTCCAGCCTTTGCCGGTGAGGCCGCCGCTGCCGACCGAGATGAGCGACTGGCGTTGGTTCCAGCCGATGCCCATCGGGTCGATCTTGTCGGGCGCGATGAACGAAACGATACGGTTGCGCTGATAGTCTTTCAGCGGCACCCAGGTATGCTTTTCGTATTTGCCCTTGTCGTTCACGAACGAGTAGCCGTGCGACTCCATGAAGTCCATGTAACGGTAGCTGTCCCACGCCATGACCCCGATTAAAACGACAAACGCCCCCAGCGCTGCGGCGAAAAATCGCGAAGGCAGCTTGGAAACATAGAGCATGGAAAAGACCATCGG
>JBEKQH010000151.1:0-5318 GCA_049519915.1 Opitutaceae bacterium | reverse complement strand
ACGTTTAAGGACTTCATGACCCGCGATGATCTTAAACGCATGCGCGAGGAAGGCAAAAATCCGACATGGTCTTGATCGATACCAGCGCTTGGATCGAGGCCCTGCGCGAGCGTGGCAACCCGGAGGTCCGTAAGCGGGTGTACGATCATATGCAAGGCGGGCAGGCCTGCTGGATGCCGGTGGTCCGGCTCGAACTCTGGAACGGTGCGAGGGGCGACCGTGAGAAAAAGGCTCTGCGCGAATTTGAACAAGTCTTGCCTGAACTCGAAGTAACGGCCGGGGTATGGGAGGGTGCCTATGATCTTGCCCGCCGGGCGCGGGCGGCAGGCTTGACCATCCCGGTGGCGGATTTGCTCGTTATTGCCTGCGCCCGCCACCATGGGGTCGCCATCGAAACGACGGACGCGCATTTTTCCGAATTGGAAAAGCTGTAGGGATGCTCTAGCGTCGCCCGATGTTGACCGGCTAAATACTCCATGCAATCGTTTGGCGCGCGCGCCTAATTACCACTGAAGGACTTTTGGTTTTGTAAGTATTGAAATGATAGGAGACTTGATAGGAAAAAACAGAATGCTGGCGAAGGCGCCGCCGACTGCCGCCGCTAACAGGGTTAAAAAGGGATTGGGTTGTGATGTCGGGCTCATAACTTTATAAACCGGCTCCTTGGAAGGGCATCAATTCATATTGCGGCTCAAGGAAACACGCCCCGGCTAATCTTCGATCACGGAATTGGGTGGCGTGCTTTTGTCATTGGGCCTGCCCTGAGCCTGTCGAATGAGATCTCGTGGAAAATGCGCCGCGAGCCGCTCGCCGGCGCGCGCGATGCCGTGAAGCAGTCCTTCGGTGAATTGGTCTTGTTTGAAGTATCCCGTCATGGCCGCGGCCAGTTCCGTCCAAAAAGCCTCACCGCATTTCTCGTGCACGGCCTGGTCGCCCATCACGGCGAAACGGTGGCTGCGCGGCGCCACGAAAATCAGCACGGCATTGCGTTGGGGCGTGCGGTGCAAGCCGAGGCGCTGAAATTCCTTGCTCGCCGCGGCGATGGGATCGTCGACCTTGCGGTGGCTGACCAGCACGCGGATTTCGCCCGAGGTTTTCTTTTCGGCGTCGGCAATCGCGGACACGATCCGGTCGTGCTCCAGTTGTTTGAGAAAGTGGCGAATTTTCATGACGACGTGCGTTTACCAATGCCCTCCCGCGCCACCGCCGCCAAAGCTGCCACCGCCCCCGGAAAAGCCGCCGCCCCCGCCCCCGCCAAATCCGCCGCCTCCGCCGAAGCCTCCGCCCAGCCAGATGGAGCTGCGGCCCGAACGGCCGTAGAGACGCGATCGTCGGCGACTGGACCAGAAGGAAAGCATCAGGAAAATCACAAAAAATATCAGAAAGATCGGGTGCGAAGAGTCTTGGTCATTTGAATCACCGACCGTTTGGCCCGTCCCTTTGTATTCACCGCGTGTGGCCTGCATGATGGCGGCGATAGCGGCGCGCAAGCCGCCGTCATAATCGCCGGCGCGAAAGTGCGGCTTGATTTCGTTTTCGATGATCAAATGGCAGGTGGCGTCGGGTAGCACCGCTTCAAGGCCGTAGCCCACTTGGATATAAACATTTCGGTCCTGCGTGAAAACGAACAGCACGGCTCCGTTTTTGTGGCCCTTCTGGCCCACGCCCCAGCTTTGGGCGACGCGCACGGTGTAATCCTCGATCGAGGAGTCCGACTGCATGTGCGGGTAGATGGCGACGACGATCTGGTTCGAAGTGTCGCGCTCGAACTGCGTAAGCTGCGCATCGAGGTCAGCCGCCGTGCCGGCTGAAACCACGCCGGCATAGTCGTTGAAATAATGCTCAGGGGCGGGCGGAATGACTTCGCTCGCGCGGGCGAAGAGAGTCGTCAGCGCAAAAGCGACGAGCAGCGCAGAAGGCCACCTGAACCAACGCAAAATCGAGGCGAAGCGCGACACGTGGTCAATGTTGGGTGGCGGTGGAGGGCGAGTTAAAATCGAACTGCACCTTGGGTGCGGTTTCGGCTCCGGCCGTGGCCTCGAAATAGGGATGATCCTTGAAGCCGAACGCGGCCGCAAAGAAGACGGCTGGTACTCGCCGGATCGCGCTGTCATAGGCCTGGACGATATCGTTGAAGCGTCCGCGCTCGACGGCGATGCGGTTTTCCGTGCCTTCGAGCTGCGCTTGCAGCGTCTGGAAATTCTCCGTGGCTCGGAGCTGGGGATAGTTCTCGGACACCACGAGCAGCCGGGACAGCGCGGAGGTCAGCTGGCCTTGGGCATGATCGAAGGCCGCGAGCTGCGCGGCATCGGTCGGCGCTTTGCTCGGGTCGATATTGACCCGGCCGACGGAAGCGCGCGCATCGGTGACGGCGATGAGCGTGGATTTCTCGAAGTTGGCCGCGCCGGAGACCGTGCTGACCAGGTTGGGAATGAGATCGGCGCGCCGCTGATAGACATTCTGCACCTGCGCCCATTGGGCATCGACCCCTTGCTGCAGGTTGACCAGCCCATTGTAGGAGCTGACGGCATACAACACGACGACAAGGACAAACGCCGCGACGATACCCAAGGCGATGAGGAGACTTTTCATGATGTGAAGGGCAAAGCTTGGAACGATTTGCCGCGCGAGACAAGCGAACCGGCATTACAACCGCGGGCTTTGTTTCCAGTCAGATCAAGAGACCAACCAAAAATTGACATCTTGACGCCATATAAAAAAGCATCATGATGCTTCCATGCGAACCACGCTCACGCTTGATCCTGATGTCTCGGCCAAGGCCCGCCAAAGCGCGGCCCGGCTGGGCAAGCCTTTCAAGGAAATCGTCAACTCCGCGCTTCGCATCGGTCTCGACGAGATTTCAAGGCCCGCGCCGGCCAAGCCTTACAAAACCAAACCGCGGCCGATGGGCCTGAGGGAAGGGTTCACCTACGACAATATTTCCGAGTTGCTGGCCCATGCCGAGGGCGAGGATCATAAATGATTCTGGTGGACGCCAATCTGCTGCTCTATGCGGAGGACAGCCTCGCTGGCCAGCATGCCGTTGCCAGGGAGTGGTGGGACCATCAATTGAGCGGTGCCGAGCCCGTCGGTTTATGCTGGCCGGTTCTGACCGCATTTATCCGCATTTCCACCAATCCTCGGCTCCATCGGCGTCCGCTGACCCTCAAGGAAGCGGTCGAACGGGTGCAAAGCTGGCTCGACCAGCCGTGTGTGCGACTTATTTCACCCACCGACCAGCACTGGCCAATTTTCAAAAAAATGATGCATGGCGGCAATGCCACGGCCAATTTGGTCTCGGATGCGCATCTCGCGGCGCTTGCGGTGGAGCACAACTGCGAGCTGCACTCCAGCGACGCCGACTTTGCCCGTTTCCCAGGATTGAAGTGGAAGAATCCGATCAATGCATAGCGCAGGATTATGTTAGCCAGCGAGCGAGTGATGCCTTTAGTCTTGTTGGCTAAGCAAATGGCTAAAATCGCAGCCACGGACCAAAGCTCAACACCGGTTGTTGATTTTGAGGAAACCGAGAAAAAACTAAATGTTACAGATCCGTTTTTTGCCTTTTATCTGCGCTGGGGAAATATCGGCAAGGAGAGTTGACTCACCACGCATAGCTCCGCCGGATCTTGAGCGGCTGATAGAGCTCGGCCGTGATTTCCTGCAGGAAACGGCTCGGCGACAGTAGCATCGTGGGGCCGCCTTTCGTGTTCACTTTCGGAAAACAAAGGTAGAGTTCGTCCTTCGCGCGGGTGACGGCGACGTAAAACAGCCGGCGCTCCTCTTCGAGATCGCCGCTTTCGATGGCGCGGCGGAGCGGAAACATGCCGTCCGCGAGGCCGATGAGAAAAACGACGCCGTATTCGAGGCCTTTCGCCTGATGGACGGTCGTGAGTTTAAGCGCATCGGCGTCGGGATCGATCTTGCGGTCGCTGGCTTCGGAATTGAGCAACATGATCTGCGCCAGCATGTCCTGCATGTCGTCGAAGCGACCGGCGAAGCCGATGAGCGACTTCAGGTCGTCGAGGCGCGAGACGTAGTTGGCGTAGGCGCCTTTGAGGTAGTCGCCATACCAGCCGTCGATGGCGATTTCGACCGCGTTGTGCGGCTTCAGGTTTTTCATCGCGTCGGCGACCTGCAGGAGCGAAGCGGTGAGCTTGGGCCATTCTTCGCGCGAATCCTTCGGCACCTTGGCGGCGACCTCGGGCGAGGCCAGGGCGTCGAGAAAATCCTTTGTTTGCGCTCGGGCCATTTCGTGGGCGGAGGCATGGAGCTTCTGCGCCCCCTTGTCGCCGACTTTCGGCAGCAGCACGGCGACGCGTTGCCAGGCGGCGGCATCGGCCGGATTATAGACAAAACGCAAGAGAGCCACGAGATCGCGGATGTGCGCCTGTTCGAAAAAACGCACGCCGCTGGTGATGACGTAGGGAATCTGCAGGCGCGACAGCTCGAGCTGGATGTCGAGCGCCTGGAAATGAGCGCGGTAGAGCACGGCGATGTCGCCGAGGGAGCGTCCTTCCTCGACCAGACCCTTGACGCGTTGGACGATGAACGAGGCCTGCTCGCGCCCGTCCATGGCCTGGACCAGATAGGGCTTTTCTTGATTGGACCGGGTGGCGCGGAGCTCCTTGTCGAAATGGCGGCCCTTGGGCTGGGCGGCGAGGACGCTGTTGGCCAAGGCGAGGATTTGCGGCGTCGACCGGTAGTTCATCTCGATGCGGTGGAGGGCGGCGCCCGCATGCCGGTTGGGAAACGTCATGATGTTCTCGAAGTTCGCGCCGCGCCAGGAGTAGATGCACTGCGCGTCGTCGCCGACGGCCATGATCTGGTGGTGCGCGCCGACGAGATCGACGAGCTCCGACTGCAGGGTGTTGGTGTCCTGGTATTCGTCGACGAGCACGTGGCGGAAGCGGCCTTGCAGATAGGCGGCGACATCGGGCGCGCGGCGCATGAGCTCGAGCCACGATTCCAGCAAGTCGTCGTAATCGACCACGTTTTGGGTCCGCTTGGTCGCGGCATATTTTTTGGCGAAATCCGGCGCGCGGTCGATCAGGCCGTCGTGCTGGGGAAAGAAGCGCGTGATGATTTCCGGCAACGGCAACTGGGTGTTGCGGGCGAGCGAGAGGATCGAATGTAAGGGGCCGGGACGCGGGTGGGTCTTGTCCTTGAAAAACCCCTTGTCCAGGCTTTCCACGGCGTCGCGCAGCAGACCCTCGGACTCATCGGCGTCGAGAATGGTAAAATTGCGCGGCAGGCCGACGGCTTCGCCGTGGATGCGCAGCAGCCGGTGGCCGATGGAGTGGAAAGTGCCGCCCCAG
>JBEKQH010000150.1:0-5337 GCA_049519915.1 Opitutaceae bacterium | reverse complement strand
CCAAACGCCGGGCCAAAGTCGCGTAGCCACGTGGAAACCACCGGCATACTTTTTCGTGACATCCGGCCATCCTACCGGCTCGGCGCTTATGGGCACTTATTTGCGGGACACTGCACTAGCCTCGGATCGATCACACATCCTCGTGTGATCGATTCACCCTGTGAGCCGACCTTGTCGAGGCTAGCCGCGACAAAGGCGCAGCCTACGGATGCATCAGCAGATGAAAAAGTGTGATGCATCAGGGCAGGTCGGTGGCGCCCATGAGGTAGCGGTCGCATTCGCGTGCGGCGCCGCGGCCTTCGTTGATGGCCCAGACGACCAGACTTTGGCCACGCCGGCAGTCGCCGGCCGCAAACACGCCCTTAAGGCTGGTCGTGTATTTCTCGTGTTCGGCCTTGATGTTGCTACGCGCGTCGGTTTCGACGCCGAGCGCCTGAAGCAACGGCTGCTCGGGCCCGAGAAAACCCATGGCCAGGAGGACGAGCTGGGCAGGAATCGTTTTTTCCGAGTCGGGCTGTTCCTTGGGCACGAACTGGCCTTTGTCGTTTTTTTCCCACTGGATCCGGACGGTGACGAGCTCCTTCACGTGCCCGTCGCTGTCGCCGACGAATTTTTTCACCGTGGTCAAATAAATCCGGGGATCCGCGCCGAACACGGCCGCGGCTTCCTCCTGCCCGTAGTCGAGCTTGTAAACCTTGGGCCACTCGGGCCAGGGGTTGTCGCCGGCGCGATCAATCGGCGGCTTGGGCAAAATCTCGATTTGGACCAGGCTCTTGCAACCGTGGCGCATGGCGGTGCCGACGCAATCGGTGCCGGTGTCACCGCCCCCGATAACGACGACGTCCTTCCCGCGCGCATGGATGGCGCTATGGTCGGTTCCACCGTTGAGCAGCGCCCGGGTATTGGCCGTGAGAAATTGCATCGCGAAGTGGATGCCCTTGAGATTGCGCCCCTCGATCGGCAGGTCGCGCGGTTGGGTCGCGCCGGTGCAAAGGACGCTGGCATCATATTCCTTGAGCAAATCCTCCGCCTTAAGGCTGGCGCCGACCTGGGCATTGCAGATAAAGCGGATGCCCTCCTGCTCCATGAGCGCGATACGGCGAAGAACGACTTTCTGCTTGTCGAGCTTCATGTTCGGAATGCCGTACATGAGCAGACCACCGGGACGGTCGGCGCGCTCATAAACGGTCACTTGGTGGCCGGCGCGGTTGAGCTGCGCGGCGGCGGAAAGGCCGGCGGGGCCGGAACCGACCACCGCGACTTTCTTTCCGGTGCGAGCCGGCGGGGCCTCGGGGTTGACCCAACCTTCATCCCAGCCGCGGTCGGTGATTTCGCACTCGATGTTCTTGATCGTGACGGGCGGGTCGTTGATGCCGAGGACACAGGAGCCTTCGCAGGGCGCAGGGCACACGCGGCCGGTGAACTCGGGGAAATTGTTGGTTTTGTGGAGACGCTCAAGCGCTTCGCGCCAGAGCCCGCGGAAAACCAGGTCGTTCCACTCCGGAATGAGATTGTTAACCGGACAGCCGGCGGCCATCCCGCTGATCAGCTTGCCCGTGTGGCAAAAGGGCACGCCGCAGTCCATGCAACGCGCGCCCTGCTGGCGGAGTTTCTTCTCCTCCAGGTGGTGATGAAACTCGTTCCAGTCGCGCAGGCGCTCCTGCGCCGTCCGGTCGACCGGGAGTTCGCGCAAATATTCGATGAAGCCGGTGGGTTTACCCATAGATGTAAAAGGCTGAAGGACTGAGCTGCTGAAAGGCTGAACAGTGAAAAACTGAAGGCTGAAAACTGAAGGACTGAAAAACGGAAGACGTTGGCGGCAAATTACGCATAATCGGTGGGAATAGGTTGTCAGCTTTCAGTATTCAGCCTTTAGCCTTTCTTTAGTTGCCGCCGACGCGGGAGCGGTCACGGGAGTTTTCCTCGAAGGCGGCCATGACGGCTTCGTCTCCGGTGAGACCTTGGCTGTGCGCGCGAGCCAGGCAAGCCAGCACGCGCTTATAATCCTTCGGGATCACCTTGACGAAACGCGGCGCGATCTGGTCCCAGGCGCCGAGAACCTGCTGGGCGCGCGAACTCTTGGTGTAGGCAAGGTGCTTTTCAACCATGGCGCGGACTTCGGCGATCTCGGCGGGATCCTCGAGCTTCTCGAGGCCCACCATCTGCGGGTTGACCCGGGTGGGGAAATCGCCGCGCTCGTCGAGCACGTAGGCGATGCCGCCGGACATGCCCGCGGCAAAATTGCGACCGGCCGGCCCGAGCACGACGACGCGCCCGCCGGTCATGTATTCGCAACCGTGGTCGCCCACGGCCTCGACGACGGCATTGACGCCGCTATTGCGGACCGCGAAGCGTTCACCCGCCATGCCGCGGAAGTAAGCTTCGCCGCCGGTGGCGCCGTAGAGAGCCACGTTGCCCACGATAATATTGTCTTCCGGCGCAAAACTGGAATTGGTGGGCGGGAAAATGACGAGTTTGCCGCCGGACAAGCCTTTGCCGACATAGTCGTTGGCGTCGCCTTCGAGCACAAAGGTCATGCCTTTTGGCATGAACGCGCCGAAGCTCTGCCCGGCCGAACCTTTGAAGCGGATTTGGATGGTGTCTTCCGGCAGGCCCTTTGCCCCCCACTTCTTCGTCACTTCGCTGCCGGTGATGGTGCCGACGACGCGGTTGACGTTGTGGATGGGCATTTCGGCCACGACTTTTTCCCCGCGGGCGATGGCGGGTTGGCAAAGATCGAGGAGCACGGTCAGATCGAGCGACTTTTCCAGGCCGTGATCCTGTTTGATCTGGCAGTAGCGGCCGACCTCCGGCCCGGCGTCGGGCTGGTAGAGGATATTGCTGAAGTCGAGGCCCTTGGCCTTCCAATGATCGACGGCCTGCTTCGATTCCAGGCGGTCCACATGGCCGACCATCTCTTCGATGGTGCGAAAGCCGAGCGAAGCCATGAGCTCGCGAACCTCTTCGGCGATAAAGCGCATGAAGTTGACGACGTGTTCAGGCTTACCGGCGAATTTTGCGCGCAAACGCGGATCCTGCGTCGCCACACCCGCCGGACAGGTGTTGAGATGCCAAACGCGCATCATGATGCAGCCCGAGGCCACCAGGGGCGCGGTGGCGAACCCGAACTCCTCCGCACCGAGCAGCGCGGCAATGACGACGTCGCGGCCGGTCTTCAATTGGCCGTCGGTTTCGACGACAATGCGGCTCCGAAGGTTGTTGAGGACGAGGGTTTGGTGGGTTTCGGCCAGGCCCAGCTCCCAGGGCAGGCCGGCATGCATGATGGAGGTCTGGGGCGACGAGCCGGTGCCGCCATCGTGGCCGCTGATCAGCACAACGTCGGCATGGGCCTTGGCCACGCCGGCGGCAACGGTGCCGACGCCGACTTCGGCGACGAGCTTCACGCTGATGCGGGCGTCGCGATTGCCGTTCTTGAGGTCATGGATGAGCTCCGCGAGATCCTCGATGGAATAAATGTCGTGATGCGGCGGCGGCGAAATAAGGCCGACGCCAGGGGTGGTGCCCCGCGTTTTGGCGATCCACGGATAGACCTTGTTGCCGGGAAGCTGTCCGCCCTCGCCGGGCTTGGCGCCCTGCGCCATCTTGATTTGGAGTTCGCGAGCATTGACGAGGTATTCGCTTGTCACGCCGAAGCGGCCGGCCGCAACCTGCTTGATGGCGGAATTCTTCGAATCGCCGTTGGGCAGCGGCACGTAGCGTTCGGGGTCTTCCCCGCCCTCGCCGGTGTTGCTTCGGCCACCGAGGCGATTCATGGCAATGGCGAGGGTCTCATGGGCTTCCTTGCTGATGGAGCCGTAGGACATCGCGCCTGTTTTGAAGCGTTTTACGATCGCCTCGACCGGCTCGACTTCCTCGATCGGAATCGCGTCGCCAGGCTTGAAATCGAGCAAGCCGCGCAGGGTGCAGAGGTTTTTCGCCTGCTCGTTGATAAGCTTGGAGAAGTCCTTGAAAGTCGCATAGCTGCCGGTGCGGACCGCCTTTTGCAAGCGGTGGATGGATTCGGGATTAAAGAGATGGAATTCGCCTGCGTTGCGCCACTGGTACTGGCCGCCGACCGGCAAGACATGGCCATTGACCTCGCGGTCCGGAAAAGCGGCGTGATGGCGCGCCAGCACTTCCTGTGCGATGACATCGAGGCCGATGCCGCCGACGCGGGAGGGCGTCCAGGTGAAATAATGGTCTACCACGTCCTGGCGCAGGCCGACCGCTTCGAACACTTGTGCTCCGCGATAGCTTTGGATCGCGGAAATGCCCATTTTGGACATCACCTTGATCACGCCGTCGGAAGCCGATTTGACCATGTTCTTGCAGGCCGTCTTGTGGTCGACGGTGGTGAGCAGGCCGTCCTGGATCATGCCGTCGATCGTCTCGAACGCGACATACGGGTTGATCGCGCTGCAGCCGTAGCCGATCAGCAGCGAGAAATGGTGCACCTCGCGCGCCTCGCCCGTCTCCAGCACCATGCTGATGCGGGTGCGCAGGCCTTCGCGAATGAGATAATGGTGCAGGCCGGCGACGGCCAGCAGGGCGGGAATCGGCGCGAATTCGGCGGTCACCCCGCGGTCGCTCAGGATAAGGACGGTGACTTCCTCTTCCTCGATCATACGGCGGGACATCAGGCACAGTTCCTCCAAAGCCTTGGCCAGGCCCCGTTCGCCGCGCGTGACGCGGAAAAGGATGGGAAGTACGCCCACCTTGAAGCCTGGCTGGTCCAGATGCCGGACTTTGGCGAACTCCTCGTTGGTCAGCACCGGCCACTTCAATTCAACGCGGCGGCAGGCGGAGGGCTCGGGCTCGAGCAGATTGCCTTCCGCGCCCAGGCGCGTCTCGGAGGAAGTGATCAGTTTCTCGCGATTGCTGTCGAGGGGGGGGTTGGTGACCTGCGCAAAGAGTTGCTTGAAATAGTCGTAGAGCAGACGGGGCTTGTTCGAAAGCACGGCCAGCGGCGTATCGTTGCCCATCGAACCGACGGCTTCGACGCCGTCGCGCGCCATCGGCGCCAGGAGCAGGCGCTGGTCTTCATAGGTGTAACCGAAGGCGATCTGCCGGTGCAGCAACGTCGTATGGTCGGGCGCGGGCACGGACGGCGCTTCCGGCAAGTCTTCCAGATGGACGAGGTATTCGTTCAGCCATTCGCGATAGGGCCGTTCCCCGGCCAGGGTCCGTTTGATCTCCTCGTCGTCGATGATGCGGCCCTGTTCTGTATCTACGAGAAACATACGGCCGGGCTGCAGACGCCCTTTCAGCCGCACTTTTTCGGGTGGCACGTCGAGCACGCCGACCTCGGAGGCCATGATGACCAGATCGTCCGTGGTG
>JBEKQH010000149.1:0-5359 GCA_049519915.1 Opitutaceae bacterium | reverse complement strand
TGGTTGAGGGAGTTGCCGTCGCCGGGAACGTTGACGTTCTGCCAGAATTCCCCGCGCAGCGCGGGAATTTCCCGCAGGGCTTTTTCGAGCCCAGCCCGGTTGCGGGCCATGCCGCAAAGCTCCCACATGATTTTGCCGAGGCGCTTGTGGAAATGGCTGACCGGTTCGCGGCCCTGGTTGGCGAGCAAACGGGCGGTGAGCCCGCGGATGTCTTCTTCGGCCTGCCTGAATTCGGGCGCATCGGGCGACGGACAAGAGCCGGGCTTCAAGGTGGCGAGATAGTCGCCGATGGTATAGGGAATGACGAAATACCCGTCCGCCAGGCCCTGCATGAGCGCGCTGGCGCCGAGACGGTTGGCGCCGTGGTCGGAAAAGTTGGCTTCGCCGAGGACGAAAAGTCCGGGCAGGTTCGACATCAGGTTATAGTCCACCCATAAGCCGCCCATCGTGTAATGCACCGCGGGATAGATCCGCATCGGCGTCCGGTAGGCGTTTTCGTTGGTGATCTCGTGGTAGATGTCGAAAAGATTGCCGTAGCGCTCGCGGACGCCGGCCTCGCCCAGGCGCTTAATCGCGTCACCAAAATCCAAATACACGCCGAGCCCGCTCTCGCCGGCGCCGCGGCCCTCGTCGCACACGCGCTTGGCCGCGCGCGAGGAAATGTCGCGCGGGGCGAGGTTGCCGAAGCTCGGATACATGCGTTCGAGATAATAGTCGCGGTCGGCTTCGGCGATCTCGGCCGGATTCTTGAGCCGGTCCTCTTTTTTCTTGGGCACCCAGATGCGGCCGTCGTTGCGCAGCGATTCGCTCATGAGGGTGAGCTTCGACTGGTAATCGCCGGTCACGGGAATGCACGTGGGATGGATCTGGGTGTAGCAGGGATTGGCAAAACAAGCGCCGCGCTTGTAGGCGCGCCAGATCGCGGTGGCGTTGGAGCCGCGCGCATAGGTCGAAAGGTTGAAAACATTGCCGTAACCGCCGGTGGCCAGGATCACGGCGTCGGCCGCATGACGCGAAATTTCGCCCGTGACCAGATTGCGGACGATGACGCCCTTGGCTTGTCCGCCGATCACGACCAGGTCGAGCATCTCGCTCTGGGTAAAAAGTTGGACCCCGCCCGCCCCGATCATGCGGGAAAGCGCGGAATACGCGCCGAGCAGGAGCTGTTGGCCGGTCTGCCCCCGCGCGTAGAACGTGCGCGAAACCTGCGCGCCGCCAAACGAACGGTTCGCCAGCAGCCCGCCGTATTCGCGCGCGAAAGGCACGCCCTGCGCGGCGCATTGGTCGATGATGTTGACCGACACTTCGGCCAGCCGGTGGACATTGGCCTCGCGCGAGCGATAGTCGCCGCCCTTGATCGTGTCGTAGAACAGCCGATAAACGCTGTCGCCGTCGTTTTGGTAATTCTTCGCGGCATTGATGCCGCCCTGCGCGGCGATCGAGTGCGCCCGGCGCGGGCTGTCGTGGAACACGAAACACTTCACCCGGTAGCCGAGCTCGGCCAGGGTCGCCGCGGCGGACGAACCAGCCAGGCCGGCGCCCACGACGATGATCTCGTATTTCCGTTTGTTCGCCGGATTAACCAGCTTGATATCCGCTTTGTGCCGGCGCCATTTGTCGGCGAGCGGTCCGGCGGGGATTTTGGAGTCGAGTTGGGCCATGGCAGCGTGGGGCGCAGGTTGAAAGTGGAGGTGAAGGCGCGGATCAGCGGGGCAAGGCGCTCACCTCGGTTTGACGGAAACCGTCGCGCAAGCCTTTCATTCCGACAAGGATCGAGCCCGGGATGACCAAATTGCCCAGAAAGTAAACCAGGCAAAACAGGGCCACGAGCTTGCGCAAGGGGCCCGCCCAGGTGGCGCTGCGCCATCCGAACGTCTGGAAAACGCTGTCCATGCCATGCAGCAGATGCAACGAGAGCAGACCCACCGCCACGATGTAGAAAATGGATACGACCGGGTTCTGAAACCCGAGAACGACCATGCTGTGCACATCGTGCACCTGGGTACCGGCCTTGACGACGGGAAATCCCATGACGCGGTAATCGTCCGCCATCGTATAAAGCGGGAGATTTTCCTTGAAGCTGGCCGGCTGGGCGTAGCCCAAAGTAAATTGCGCGAGGTGATAAAGAATGAACGCCAGGACGACATAGCCCGTCCAGCGCACGTAGCGCGACGCCAGCGACGCCTCGATCCAGGTCTTCACGCCGTAGGGTTCGCGACCGCGGGCCGCCCGGTTTTCGAGCGCGAGAGCCGTCGCGGCCCAAATATGCAAAACGACACTGGCCAACAGCACAAGGCGCACGGCCCACAACATCGGCCCAAGTTGGTGTAGAAAATAAGCGTAGCCGTTGATGTGGTCGGGCGGCAGAAAAATCTGCAGATTGCCGACGAGATGGCCGGTGATGAAGCCAACGAGAATGAGGCCGGTTACGGCCATGAGGAACTTCCGTCCGATGGAAGAGCAAAACAATCTGCCGGGGAGGCTCATTGAAAAGAATGTAAACTCGTGGGCCAAAAACCGCGCCGGGTCAATGAAGGAGAAGGGGGCATGAATCAAGAAAGGCCTCTGGTATGAGACGCCAAAGCCAAGGTGCGATTATTAGCCGGTTTAAACGGGCTGATAAGCCCCGCTACCGTTGAATGAACCAGGTAACAGGTGACAAGGAGCAAGTAACAAGAATCGATCCCAGACTCGACCAGCGAATAGGCCAGGTGAGACCAATTCGTTCTTGTTCTCTCTCGGATCTAACCGCGAATGAAGCGACAACGACGGCGCTTAAAGGGCCAAGGGCCAAGTTTTCAAGTTCCAAGATGGAGACGGCTACTCTTGTTACTTGATACTTGTTACCTGACACTTGCTCCGCCCTACCCGTGAGAATCCGCGCCGCCCGCGGAAAAAATCACCGCGCCAGCGGCTTGAGCAGCGAAAATTTTCCGCTCGCCGCCGGCGCGATCACGCGGCGGCGGAACAGGGCCACCCGCATCTCGGGGCCGAGAGCCCGGGCCAGCGCCGGCCCGGCTTCGGGCCCGGCCTCATGGTCGGCCACGTAATGAAAGTCCCAGCGCATCTCGCCCGTCTGCACCAGCGACCAATGCCAGCATAAAAAATTTTCCGGCAACGCGGCGTCGATCTCATAGGCGGACACCAGCAGGCCATCGCTCCGAAAATAGAGGTCTCGCTCGCGGCCCAGCAGGCGGAAGCCGGTGGGGAGCCTTTTCACGATATCGCCCGTATGATAACGCAGCAGCGGCATCGCCTCGCGGTCGCGCGTGGTCACGTAGATCTGAAAAACGTCCGGCAAATTCTCCCGCCATGGCACGAGTTCGATGAAGGCGTTGGCGTCGATCACCCGCGCATCGTCCTGGAATGCTCCGCCCACGAAGAGATAACCGGCCTCGGTCGAGCCATAGAGATCGACCTGCGGCGCCGGAAACACCGCCGCGATGCTCCGGCTGTGCTGGAGGCTCGCCTTGCCATAGGTGAGGATGACGGCGCGCAGGCTGGGCACCTGCACTTTGCGCCGGGCCGCCGCGCGGGCGAGCAGCGAAAGGTAAACGGGCTCGCCTTCGAGAATTTCGGGTTGCACCGCCTGCAATTCGAGAACGATGCGATCCCACTCGCTCTCCGGGAACACGAACGGGTCGCTGGAGAGATTGAGATAGACCGTGCCGTCGAAATAGCGGTGGGGAAACGGCTGGTCCTCATAGGGGCAGAGATTGCTCGAGCAGCCGATCGGCGCGAGCACGCACTTGCGGTAGGGCCGGTGCGCAAACGGCGCGAGCAACGGATGCGCTTCGTAGGCGCGGCGCGTCTGCGCGGCCCACCAGCCGTCCTCCATGATGACGGTCATCGGGCCGGCGGTGGTGCCGGCGGTGCTTTCATACTCGTAACGTTTGTCCTGCAGACCGCGCTCAATCGCCCGGTAGTCGGAAAAAAAAGCCTGATGCCCGCGCTCAACGATTTCTTTTTTTGAAAGCGCCGGGATCTCGCGATAGCACGACCATTGTAACGGCGCGGAATGCAGCGGGAATCGCTGGGCGTAGAGCGGACTGCGCCCGTAAATTTTGCGGATCTCCGCTTCCAACGGCGCGGGCAAAAACTCCGCATGCGCGGAATTGAGCGCGGCGGGGTCGTTGGCAAAAGTGGGGGCAGGCATTAGATGAGAAACGGCGGCAGCAGCAGCTAAGTCCGGTCGGCCGCCAAGTCAAACGGGCCGGCGAGGCGCGCTGCTGCGCATTTGAAATTTCAGATCTGAGATTGGAGGGGGCGAAGGCCCGCCCAGACCGGAGCGAAGAAGAGAAGCGCATCGAGCACGAGCGCGTGAGAAATCTGGCCGGCGCGCGCGCGCGCGTAAACGTCGTCCACCGGCAGAACATGGACGGAAATTTCTTCGTCGGGGTCCCACTGAACAGCGGCGGTGGACGCAACCTCTTCCACCAATACAAGATGGCAAACGTTGTTTTGGATCGCCGGGTTCGGGTGCACCCGGCCGAGGACGCGCGCGTTTTTGCCGGCGTAACCGGTCTCTTCGCGTAGTTCGCGCAGGGCGCCGGCCACGGGATCTTCGCCGCGTTCGAGCATGCCGCCGGGCAGCTCCAGCGAAAAGTCGTTGGTGCCGAAGCGAAACTGGTTGACGAGCACGAGACGGTAATCAGCCGTGAGCGCGAGGACATTGACCCAATCCGGCGCATCGAGAGTGATAAAATCCCGTTCGCGACCGCGGCGCGGATGTCGATAGCGCACACGGCGCAACTCGAAGATCGGCGTGGTGACGAGCGGCTCTTCGCCGAGTCTTTCCCAGCGGGCGGGCGGCGTTTCGGGCAATGGGGACGCCGTTTTTCCGGCCCCGTCTTTCCCGGAAAGTATTTTGGTGTTCATGCTCTCACCGGCAAAAAAAACGCCTCCTCAAATGAATCGAGGAGGCGCGATGGGAAAATTTTGGCCGCTTATTTTTTGGCCGGAAGATTGATCTTCTGGCCGACCTTGAGACGTTTTGGGTCGACGCCCGGATTGGCAGCTACGATTTCAGCCAAGGTGACGCCGTTGGCGCGGGCAATTTTGGCGAGGCTGTCGCCGGACTTTACCGTATAAGTGCCATCCGGGGAAACGGTTCCGGGAGCCGCCCCGCTGGCCGCGACACCTTTGCCACCTTTAACCGGCTTGGCCGGCACCTTGGCCGATTCCTGAAGCTTGGCGATGTTGGCTTTGATGTCCCCGAGCTGGGCACTCACTTGATTGAAGCCATCTTGCGTGGAATTCAATAGGTTATTGATGCCCGTTTGCGCCTTTTGCGCATCGGCCGCAGCCGAATTGGCGGTGCCCTCGACACCATCGATTCTGCCCCCCACCGTATCGATCT
>JBEKQH010000148.1:0-5362 GCA_049519915.1 Opitutaceae bacterium | reverse complement strand
GCGCCTGGGCGCCGAGGGCATCGTCGAGTATCCGCTGAACAAAGTGGTGTATTGAAGAAACTTTTAACCACGGAGGCGCGGAGGTCACGGAGCCTATTGCTGGGTGAAGCCATGATCGATTTTTCTCTGTGTCCTTTGCGTCTCTGTGGTAAATTGTCCCATGAAAGTCACCCTCGGCCTTCTCCAGCATGCGTGTGGCGCGGATTCCGCGGCTAATCTCAAAAAGACCCTTGCGCTGGCGGAACGCGCCGCGAAGGCGGGCGCGAACATCGTCTGTACCCAGGAACTGTTTGGCTCGCAGTATTTTTGTCAGAGCGAGGACCATAAGAATTTCAAGCTGGCCGAAACCATCCCTGGCCCCAGCAGCGAGACCTTTCAGCGTTTCGCCAAAAAGCACGGCGTGGTCGTGGTCGCCTCGCTCTTCGAGAAGCGCGCGAGCGGTCTTTATCACAATACGGCCGCCGTCATCGATGCCGACGGCAAGTTCCTCGGGCTCTATCGGAAGATGCACATTCCGGACGATCCTCTCTACTACGAGAAATTTTATTTTACGCCTGGCGACACCGGTTTCCGCTCCTGGCAGACGAAGTTTGGCACCATCGGCGTCCTCATCTGCTGGGACCAGTGGTATCCGGAGGCCGCGCGGCTGACGGCGTTGCAAGGCGCCGAGATTATTTTCTATCCGACGGCCATCGGCTGGCATCCGAAAGAGAAAAAGGAATACGGCGCCAGCCAGCACAGCGCTTGGGAAACCATCCAGCGTGCGCATGCCGTGGCCAACGGCTGCTACGTCGCCGTGACCAATCGCGTCGGCCTCGAAAAACTTCCCGGCAGCTCCGGCCTCGAGTTCTGGGGCCAGAGTTTCGTCGCGGGTCCGGGCGGCCAAGTGCTCGCCCAAGCCGGCGCGAAGAAAGAGGAGGTTCTCCTGGTGCCGGTCGACCTCGCGAACGTGGACCTGACGCGCACGCATTGGCCGTTCTTGCGGGACCGCCGCATCGACGCCTACAATGGGCTGACGAAACGTTATTTGGGCTGAGCCATGCCCAGGCCGTGGGAAACCGCGAATGGACGCGAATGAACGCTAATCGATACCCTTTTTCCCGCGGATAGCGCGGATGCAGGCGGCGGTGGAGCCGTCTATCCGCGCCCATCAGCGTAATTCGCGGCAAAAAAATTATTTGGAATGTCTGCCAACGCGCCAACTCCAAGATCCAAAAGCATGACCAGCGAAAACCCGGCGCCGGCGGCATTGGGTTTTCGCCTGCCCGCCGAGTGGGAGCCGCAAGCCGCCGTCTGGCTTTCGTGGCCGCATAACCTCCAGACATGGCCGCGCCATTTTCGGCCGATTCCGCCGAAGTTCGCCGAGATAGTCGCGCACATCAGCCGCCGCGAAACCGTGCGCATCAACATCGCGGCCCCGCGGCAAAGGCGCGCCTGGTCGTTGATCAGCCAGGCGGCAGCCCGTTTGGAGAACGTCGAGTTTTTCGACCACCCAACAAACGACGCCTGGTGCCGAGACCACGGCCCGATCTTTTTAAAGAACGACCGCACCGGCGAAGGTGCCGTCGTCGACTGGCGTTACAACGCCTGGGGCGGCAAATATCCTCCCTACGCCCTGGACGACGAAATCCCGCGTCGCATCGCCGCCGCGCTTGGCACGCGGCGCTTCGAAAACGGCATGGTGCTCGAAGGCGGTTCCATCGACGTCAATGGCGCGGGGCTGCTGCTCACGACCGAGGCGTGCTTGCTCAACAAAAACCGCAATCCGAAACTTACCCGCGCGCAGATCGAGCAGAACCTCCGCGACTATCTCGGCGTCCATACGATTTTTTGGCTGGGCGACGGCATTGCCGGCGACGACACCGACGGCCATGTCGACGATCTCAGCCGCTTTTTTCGGGCCGATGGCATCGTGACCGTCGTCGAACCGAACCGGGATGACCCCAACTATCCGCCCCTTGAGGAAAATCTCCATCGGCTAAAATCTTTCCGCACGCCCGCCGGAAAAAAATTTACGATCGCGGAGCTGCCCATGCCGAAACCTTGCTTCCGCGACGGTCGGAGGATGCCGGCCAGTTACGCGAATTTTCTCGTGATCAACGGCGCCGTGCTCATGCCCGCGTTCCGCCAGCCGGATCGCGATGCGGCGGCCGCGGACGTCCTCGCCGGCTGTTTCCCCGGCCGGGAGATTATTTCCATCGATTGTCTCGATCTGGTATGGGGGTTGGGCGCACTCCACTGCATCTCGCAACAGCAGCCCTCCGTCGCGAAAGCGTCCGCCTCCGCCCAAGCTTCGGCGGACAAAACGGCGGGCGGGCCCACCTAATATCAACCTGTCAGGCTGAGGACGGCGGAGAATCTCTTTTGATTGTAGCTGGGGTTACCCGACCCCGGCTTTTTCGCCGTGACGGTGGAGCGGCTTGACCTCAAGACGCTTTCAGCGCGTTGGGTCAACGCGCTCCACCCGCGCTGCCGCGCGAAACAGTCCTTGGCCTGTTCCAGGCAATCCCGACAGGTCGGGGTTGCTTAGGGTCTCGGAATGACCATAAGAAGCCACATGAAATTCATGCTGCTCTTTTCCTGCCTGCTCGGTCTTATGCTGGCGGGCTGCGACTCCGTTTCGGAACAGCTTAGCGCCCCGTTCGTCCCCCCGCAGCCGAAAACCCACGTGTTCGCCGCGGACGAACGCGCCACCTATGCCGCGGCGCGCGCCGCCCTCGGCGACATCGGCTTTGGTTTCTCGCGCGGGGGGCCGGCCCAGGGTGTGCTGGAAGCGCTGAGCGGCGTGCAGACGGAGGGCGAGGAAGGCTATCTGAACGGCGCCAGCCAGCTTCAGCTTGAGGCGCATTTTTCCTCCGCGGCGGTCGGCGGCACGGAGGTGGATGTCGTGATGCATGAAATTGTGCAAAACGATATGAACCAACATCCCGGCATGGGTACCTCCACGGTCTTGCGCGACTCGCCCGTTTGTGAGGAGTTCTTTCAGGCGATCGGGCGGCGCCTGGCGGCGGCCCGTTAACAAGCCGCTTAAATAGGTCAAAGGGGGAAACCCTGAAGCCGCGAATTTAGATCGCCGATTCATGGCTTCCGGGTTTCCCGCTTTAGGCTCCTGACGGACAACGCCTTCCGATCGCAACAAGAGGGGTTGAGCAGAGTTTTTCAAAAGCCGGCCGGCCGATTTTTCGCTTGCGCCGGGCAGGGCGCCGGGGGATTTTAACCGTTCGCGGCATTTTCATCGGTCAGATCGGCGTCGCCGCAGTGTTCCCGCCGGTCTTCCCATCAGTCTAACCATCAACCTACGGCCGCAAGGCCATCGCGATGAGTCGGCGCTGCGGAACAGGCGGCGGCCCGTCGTTTTCACCCATGAGTTCCATCATGCAAGAACTGCTGGCGCAGTCGTCCTTCGACAAATTGAAGGAAGGCGCGATCATCCCCGGCACCATCACAGAAATCGGCCAGAATGAAGTCGTCGTCGACATCGGCGGCAAAGCCGAAGGTATCATTCCCGCCTCCGAGTTTGCCGATCTCGGCGAACTTCAGGTCGGCTCCCAGATCGAAGTCTTCCTCGAAAAACTCGAAGACAAGGACGGCAATCCCATCCTCTCGTTCGACAAGGCCGAGCAGAAGAAAAACTGGGAAAATATTCTCGCCAAGGCCCCCGAGGGCTCGGTCGTTTCCGGCCGCGTCAAGGGCAAGGTCAAAGGCGGCCTCATCGTCAGCATCGGCGTGGATTCGTTCCTGCCCTCGTCGCACATCGACACCCAGCCGCCCAAGAACCTCGACCAATACATCGGCCAGACCTACGATTTCAAGGTTCTCAAAATCAATCTCGACCGGAAGAACATCATCCTTTCCCGCCGCGAACTCATTGAGCAGCAGCGCACCGACAAGCGCCGCGCGTTGCTCGACTCGATCCAACCCGGCCAGACCCGCAAGGGCATCGTCAAGAACATCACCGACTTCGGCGCGTTCATCGACCTCGACGGCATGGACGGCCTTCTGCACATCACCGACATGAGCTGGGGTCGCATCTCGCACCCGAGCGAAATGCTCAAACAGGGTGAAGAAGTGCAGGTCATGATCATCGAGGTGAATCGCGAAAAGGAACGCGTCTCCCTCGGCCTCAAGCAGACCACCAAGAACCCGTGGGATGAAATCGACCGCAAGTTCCCCGTCGGCGCCAAAGTCCACGGCAAGGTCGTCAACCTCGTCCCCTACGGCGCGTTCATCGAAATCGAGCCCGGCGTCGAAGGCCTCGTGCACATCACCGAGATGTCCTGGACGAAACGCATCACCAAGCCCTCCGAGCTGCTCAAGGTCGGACAGGAGCTCGATGCCGTCGTCCTCGGCGTGCAGAAGGAAGAGCAGAAGATTTCCCTCGGGCTGCGCCAGCTCGAGCCCAATCCGTGGGACATGGTCCGCCACAATTATCCGCTGGGCGCGCGCGTCCACGGCAAGGTGCGCAACATGACCACCTACGGCGCCTTCATCGAACTCGAGGAAGGCATCGACGGCATGGTTCACGTCTCCGACATGAGCTGGACCCGCAAGATCAACCATCCGACCGAACTGCTCAAAAAGGGCGACGAAGTGGACGCCATCGTCCTCGACATCGATCCGCAGCAGCAGCGCATCAGCCTCGGCATGAAACAGCTCACGGTCGATCCGTGGAGCGACATCGACAATCTTTTCAAGATTGGCGACGTCGTCACTTGCACCGTCACGAAGATCACGTCGTTTGGCGCGTTCGTCGAGCTGCCGCATGGCATCGACGGCCTCGTGCACATTTCGCAAATCAGCGAAGAGCGCATCGAAAAGATCAAGGACGTGCTCAAGTCCGGCCAGCAAGTCACCGCGCGCGTCATCAAGATCGACCGCGAGGAACGCCGGCTCGGCCTCAGCATCAAGGCGGCCAATTACTCGCCCGACCAGCTTGCCTCCGAGACCGCGGCCTACGACGCCCTCAACCGCCAAGGCGGCGGCGACATGATGAACCTCGGCGACATCCTCGACGAAGCCTCGAAAAAAGAAGAGTCCTGAGTTTTCGCGAAAGTTGAAATCACTTCAAAGGCGCCCCCGATTTGTCGGGGGCGCCTTTTTGTTGCTATTGGATGCTTCGCTTTGCTTCTAGGAAACAGCCATTGTTTCTTTCCCGTCGGGAGCAAAACGGAGTTTTGCATTGGGAGCTGCCAATGAACTTGGTGTCTCCATTTGTCATGCAGAGACCCTAAGCAAGCCGGTGCTGCGGCTTGCCTGGAACAAGCCAATGAACTGTTTCGCGCGGCAGCGCGGGTGGAGCGCGTTGACCTCAACGCGCTGAGAGCGTCTTGAGGTCAAGCCGCTCCACCTAGAAAGGCTGAAT
>JBEKQH010000147.1:0-5403 GCA_049519915.1 Opitutaceae bacterium | reverse complement strand
CCTTGGTCGGCGATGTGGTCCAATGTAGCATGGACTGTCGCGATGGTCGCAGGTGCCCTGGCGCGAACTGTCGGAATCTTGCTTCAAACTAATCGGGCCCCGCCAGGGTTGCAACCAGGAGGAATCTAGTTTCGCGCGTTGGGCGGACCGGGCCGACCTGAGCCATTTTCGCTTCAATCGCCCGCGACGCGGATCGGGTCATCTTACCACCAGTTCGCCTTGCATGCCGGATTGGAAGTGCGCGGGAAACGAGCAGAGGAAAGGATACTCGCCGGGTTGCGTCGGCGCCTTGAACGTCACGTCGCCCGTTTGGCCCGGTCCGAGCAACGAGATGGAGGCGAGCACTTCGGAGGCGAGTGCCGGAGGCTGGTAATTCGCGTCCTTGGCGGTCACGGCCGCCCGGGAATAGGCCGCAGGATCGGCCCCCGCCGTCAGGAGAATCCAATCGTGGCCCATGACGTCCTTGGGCAGCGTGCCGACGTTGGCGAGCGTGATGTGGAGCGTTTCACCGGGCGAGGCTTCGATCCGCGTGAGGTTGTATTTCATGTTGTCGCCCGCCGTGAGCTGGAAAGTGCGCGGTCCGGAAGGCGCGGCGGCCACGGCCGCGGGTTCCGATTTCGAGCAACCGGTGAGGAGGAGGGCCAAGAAAAACAGGAGGGAAAAAAGCTTCGAGTGCATGATAGGAAGAAAAAAGGCCTTCGGCTTTTGGCAAATGATTCGTCCCGGTTGGAAGCGCGCGGTTACCGTTGCCATGAGCGAAACCATCCTTTCTCCCGCAGGGTTTCCTGTCGCAGCGAAGCGAGTTTGGCCGAGAGCAGACGGGTCCGGCTGACGTAGCCGACCAGTTTTTGTGCCTCGGTGCGGCTCACCACGGGCAGTCGACCGACTCCGTGGGCGAGCATGCGCGCGATGACGTCGGCAACGCTCTCGTCCGGGTAGGCGACCACCAACGCGGAGTGGCCCGCCGCAAGGAGCGACGTCTGCCGGCCGCCCGAACGATCGATGGCGCGCAGCAAATCGCTGCGCGTAATAATTCCGGCGAGTCGGCCGGCGGAATCCAGCAGCGGCCAGGCCTGATGCGCCGAAACCTCCGGATCGTGCCGGGCGATGAGATCGGCCAGGTCCGCCACCGATCGATCGGCCGGCAACGTTTTAACCTTTTCGTCCATAATTTCCGACACGGCAGTTTGCGCGAAAGCGTCGGCGTCGTAGTCCTGGGGAATCCGCAGTCCGCGCCGCGCGATTTTTTCCGTCATGATCGAATTCTGCATGAGCAGCCGGGCCGCGAAAAAGCCCAGCGTCGAACCGGCCAGGACCGGCAGCAGACCGTTGGGCTGAAGCGTGGTCTCGAAGGCGAACACGACGCTGGCCAAAAGCGCGCGCGAAGCGCCGGCGAACATGGAGGCCATGCCCACCAAGGCGGCCGCGCGAACGTCGAGTCCGCAAGCCGGCATCAGCCACAGGAGAAACGCGCCCGCCAGCCCGCCGCCGCCGCTCCCGATGGTCAGCAGCGGCGCGAGGGTGCCGCCCGAAGTCCCGCTGCTGAGCGCGATCGCCCAGGAAACAAACTTCATGGCGCCAAGAAACGCCATCAGCCGCAGCGGCAACCGGTTGGAAAGGATGTCCGAAATATTGTTATACCCGACGCCCAGCGTTCGCGGCGCAAAGTAGCCGATAAGGCCGACGGCGATCCCGCCGATCGCCGGCCACCACATCCAATGAACGGGGAGGTGTTCGAACCGGTCTTCAATCCAATAAACGGCGCGGGTGACTCCCGCCGAAGCCACGCCCAGGATCAGCCCGATCAGCCCGTACAGCCCCAAGGGAACCAGCGACACCGGGGCGAGATCGGGCATGGCAAAAATGGCCGTGGCGCCGGCAAAATGAATCCGCAGGGCCGCCGCCGCCACCGAGGCCAAGGCGACGGGAATGATCGAACGCGCCCGATATTCGAACAGCAACAGTTCGATCGCCAATAAGACGGCCGAGATCGGACTGCCGAAAATCGCCGCCATGCCGGCCGCCGCGCCGGCCGCGAGCAGCGTCTTTCGCTCCGCGGCGGTCGTGCTCAGCGCCTGTCCCACGACCGAGCCCAACGCCCCGCCGGTGGCGATAATCGGCCCTTCGGCTCCGAACGGGCCGCCGGTGCCGATGGCGATGGCGGCGGAAATCGGCTTTAAAAAAGTGATCTTCGCGGGCATGCGACTATTGTTTTCCAAGACCTGCTCCATCGCCTCGGGGATGCCGTGGCCGCGAATGGCCTTTGACCCGAAACGGGCCATCAGGCCGACGACGATCCCTCCGAGCACCGGAATCAGGATTACGCCCGGGCCGAGGCGGTTCTCCGCCGGCGAGGCAAAGGCGGTCGAGATCCGGCCATAGAAAGCCAAATTGGTCACGAATCCGATCAGGTGGGTCAAGGCGGGGGCAATGAATCCGGCTAAAAGGCCCAGCCCCATGGCCACAACGGAAATGAACGCGAGCGCGTGATGCGACGTGGCGGGCGTGGGAAGAGGGGTGGGGCCGAGGGCGGCCGTCGGACCTCGTTTTTTGGTTGCCAATTTGGGCATAAAAGTCGCTGTTTATATCGTAGTACGATATAATGTAAAGACAATGTCCGACTACGATTCACTTCTTGCCGGCCATGATGAAGAGCCGCCGGTGAATGCAGACGGCTTCGATGGGCTCATCGTCATGGGCGGCCCGATGAATGCCCGCGCCTACGGCGCCTATCCGTGGCGATCATCTCACCAGGCGAACAGAATGAGCCGGTCATGGCGAAACGGCTCGCGCGGCTGCTGACTGGATTGGAGCGGGAACATGACGGACAGTTTCACTAATAGGGCGTGTAAGAATGGTTGGCGGTTTTTATTGGCGTCGTTCACGGCAGCATTCCTAGCATGTGGGCACGATGGAATCCACAGGGGACGACCCCAAGCCGTTGCCACTTAATCTTCCTGTGCCAAAGGATGACGGCGCTTGTGCCCATCTTGCCGGAGCGGAGGCCCCCGATATTTGGCTCCAAACCACAAGCAATCGTTCGATCAATTTTGGGGAAGAAGCCGCGGCTCCCATGGTCGTTTTTTTCTATCCCCGGACCGGAGAACCCGGAAAACCGAGTCCGCCGGATTGGGATATGATTCCCGGCGCACGCGGTTGCCACCATCATTTCTGTGGTTTTCGCAATATCCACCAGGACTTTTTGCGATTGGGATTCAAAATTTTTGGCGCGAGCGCCCAAGGCACGGCCTACCAGCAGGAATTTGTGCAGCGAATGCACATTCCGTTTGAGGTGATCAGCGATCAGGAGTTTCGGCTGACCGAGGCCTTAAAACTGCCCACCTTTGAATATCACTCGACCCGATTGATCGCCCGGCTCGTCCTGGTTTTGAATCGAAGAAAAATCGTGCATGCGTTTTATCCCGTTTTCCCACCGGACAAGAACGCAGAGAGGGTTCTAGCCTGGATTCGAGCGCATCGGTCCGCGATTACCTAGGGAGTGCGTCGATTGCGTCAAAGGAAGGGCGTTTATTGTCGGGCGATTTTTTTGAGCGACTGCCGCAATTCCGGGCCCAAGCGCCGCAATTCATCGCGGTGAGCGGCCGAGAGGCGCGCCAGCAGCGCATCGCCCTGGGCGGTCAGGCGCACGTGCACGCGCCGGCGGTCATCGGTGGCCGGCACGCGTCGCACCAAGCCCCGACGGACCAGCCGGTCGACAAATCCGACCGCGCTGTGCGGTCGCACGCATAGTTGCGTGGCCAGTTCCCCCACGCTCATCGGGTTCCGACCGGGAAAACCTTTGATGGCAAGGAGGGCTTGGTGCTGTTGCGGCGGAAGCCCCGCCGCGCGCGCGGCCGAGGCGCTGAAGTCGAGGAAACGACGGACGGCGTGACGGAAGGCGGCCAGCGCCTGGTAGTCGGCGGCGGTGGTGCGACGGACCGGGATTTTCTGCGTGGGCACGCGGTCAGCGTGGTGGCGTCATGGCGCAAGTCAACGCGGCGACAGCGGCTTCACTACGAGCGCGGGTGGGCGCCCGGCTGGCAAAAGAGCACGCTGCGCACCAATCCCCACTGAAATACTCGTTCCGCCTCACTCGAAAAACCCGCCGCGACAATCAATGCTTCCGCCGGCGGGAGCACGCGTGCCGAAAGCGAGGTTTGCCAGCGGAAGAACGCATAAAGGACCGCGAGCCACGCCTGGGCGCGCAGCCGGGCCAGTCCAAGGGGCGGCCGCGCGAAGTCGGCCCAGAGCCAGCGCGCGCCGGGGCGCAGGCTCGCCGCGATACGGCGGACCATATCGGCGGTTTGTTCGGCCGTGAAACAATCGAGGAAAAACAGGGTGACGACCGCGTCGTATTTTTTGTCCGGCAGGGCCGCGGTCAACAGATCGGCTTGGCGAAAGGCCACCCGGGAGCGCGCGTCCGCCGGCAGTCGCGCTTCCGCGCGGGCCAGCATGGCCGGGCTGAGGTCGAGACAGTCGATGTGCGCCTCGGGTGCGGCGCGCACGAGTTGTTCGAGGCAACGGCCGTCGCCCTCGCCGAGCACGAGGATGGCGCGGCAGTCCCATAATTTTTTTAGAAAACAAAAACGGGCGCGTTCCAGGTCCCGCCCGAACGCGCCATATTCGAGCGGACGATAGATGCGGGCGAGGCGATCGAAACGGTGCGGCGCGCTCATCGCGAAAAAAAGAGGCTCGCGAGCAGAGGAACGAAGGGCGTCATCAACGCCACGTCGGCCAGGACCCGCGCGAGTTGGCGGCCACAGCCGGTGTGGGCGAGATCGACGGCGCCGAGCAGCCCGCCGCTGGCCGCGGCGCAGAGCGTGGCCGTTCGCATACCGCCGGTATCGCGGGCGGCCAAGCCGGCGGCGAGCAGCCCGAGCAGCCAAGGCAGCCAGCGCACGAGCCGGCGTCCGCCCGGAAATTGCAAGGCCAGCGAGGTCTGGCCGTGCGTGCGGTCCACCTCGGTTTCCCAGAATGAAATTAGCGCGCAATTGGCCAGGCAGAGCGTGCCGAAGAGTGCCAACAGAAGGGAGAGTCCGCCTATTCGTCCCGGCGCCCGGGCGAGAGGAAAGCACGACACGCCCGCGACAAAGAGCAAGGCCACGCAAAATTCCTTGGGCGCGCGCCAGGGGTGGTCGCGATGCACGAGCTGATGGGACAACAGGTAAACGAGCACGGGCGCCAGCAGGATGAAACCGATGGCTATTTCGCGCGACCGGAGCTGCGTCAACGCCACGGCCAGTCCGGTCGCCGCCAGGACCAGCCAGACGGCGAAGACCGGCCAGCGCCAGCGCAGATAAAACCAATGCCGCTGGGTCAACACCTGTTCCGGGGCCAACCGCCAGCCTTCGATCCAACGATCGGCCGCGTAAACGAGCCAAGCGGCAGTGCCGAGGATGAAGG
>JBEKQH010000146.1:0-5404 GCA_049519915.1 Opitutaceae bacterium | reverse complement strand
TCAAGGCGGTCTTTGACGCGATTCGCGAGCTCATGGCACCGATCGAAGACTAATCGGCGCGAAATTGGCTTCCCTACCATTCTCCAGCCGTCCCGAAGCAAAAAAAACTAAAACACTTTCTGTCATCATGGCTGCCGATCATTCCAAGAAAAATATCTCCGTCACGCTGCGCGTCTGGCGGCAGGCCGGCCCCGGCCAGCCCGGCCAGTTTGTCGAATATCAGGCGAAGGATCTCAATCGCGACATGTCCTTTCTTGAGATGCTCGATGTGGTCAACGACGAGCTGACGAGAACGGGCGGGGAGCCCATCGCCTTTGCGCACGACTGTCGCGAAGGCATTTGCGGCACCTGCTCGCTGGTCATCAACGGCAAGCCCCACGGTCCCCATCGCGGCGTGGCGAGTTGCCAGACCTACCTGCGCAGTTTTGAGGACGGCGAGACCATCGTGGTTGAGCCCTACCGCGCGCAGCCCTTTCCGGTCGTCAAGGACCTTGTCACCGATCGCAGCGCGTTCGACCGGATCATGCAGGCCGGCGGTTTT
The DNA here is from genome assembly GCA_049519915.1 of Opitutaceae bacterium. GTDB lineage: Bacteria > Verrucomicrobiota > Verrucomicrobiia > Opitutales > Opitutaceae > DASRHD01. The sequence continues at coordinate 4,863 of JBEKQH010000146.1, read as the reverse complement.
ATCACGGCGCGGACCGGCTCGGCGCCCGATGCCAACGCGATCCCGGTGCCCAAGGGCGCCGCGGAACTTGCGATGGATGCCGCGCAGTGCATCGGTTGCGGCGCGTGTGTGGCGGCCTGCAAAAATGCCAGTGCCATGCTTTTCGTCGCGGCGAAAGTTTCCCATCTCGGCCTCATGCCGCAGGGCCAGGCCGAGCGCGACCGCCGCGTGCTGGCCATGGTCCAGACGATGGACGAGCTCGGTTTCGGCAACTGCACCAACCAGTATGAATGCAGCGCGGCGTGCCCCAAGCTGATTTCGCACGATTTTATCGCCCGCCTGAACCGCGATTATCTCACGGCGACGTTCCGTTCCGCTTTCAAACCGGTCCCGGCCGGCGCGGAGTAAAAGTATTATATTGTGGCGGGATCCCCTCACCCCGCGAGAACGTGAGATTCCTCGATGCACTCGGAATGACAAAAACATGATTGTCATTCAGAGACCCTGAGCAACCCCGACTTGTCGGGGTTGCCTGGAACAAGCCAATGAACTGTTTAGACTCGACGCTTCTTCTCATTGTCATTCCGAGCCTTGCGAGGAATCTCACGTATATATCCAATCTTGTGAGATCCTTCGCTGGCGCTGCCAATGAACGGATGCCACTTGCGCACGAATTCAGCCTTCTAGGTGGAGCGGCTTGACCTCAAGACGCTCTCAGCGCGTTGAGGTCAACGCGCTCCACCCGCGCTACCGCGCGAAACAGTTCATTGGCTTGTTCCAGGCAAGCCGCGCAGCGGCTTGCTTAGGGTCTCTGGATGACAAATGGAGACACCAAGTTCATTGGCAGCTCCCAACGCAAAACTCCGTTTTGCCCCCGACGGGAAAGAAACAGTGGCTGTTTCCTAGAAGCGGAGCGAAGAATCTCACCCTTTGGCTGGCAACAAGAATAGATCGAGATTCCTCGATGCGCTCGGAATGGCAATTTGCGGGGTGAGGGCACCCCGCCACACATCGATTCCGTCTCAACGGCTGCGAACGGCAACCGGGCCGCGAGAGCGCAGCGCTCTCTCAGAACATCGTCAGCGCCTTGGCACTCTCGATGATGATCCAGGCGCTCAGCGCGCCGATGGCGATCAGCAAAAGGCCCCGGGCGAACTTGCGACGACGCATCTGGGTCTCGTGACGGTCAATAGAACGCGCACGGTAACAGCCGGTTTCTGTTATGAAGCTGACAAATAGCGAGTTACGGACCGGTGTGGTGGCGATACGGCTGTTGTCGACGGTGCCAAAACGCACGATCGGGCGGTGAAACCAGTTTTTGAATACGCGAACCACACCCTACCTATCGAAAATTATAGTCGTTTTTTCAAGGTGAAAGCCATTATAACCCCTGTTTTTGACGCCTTTTTCCCACCTATGCACCACTTCCGCTATGTCGGGCCCAACCTCCATTGCGAGTCGGTCGATCTTGCCGCCGTTGCACATCTCTATGGCACGCCGACTTACGTTTATAGTGCGGCGACCATTACAAATAATTACCAACGTCTCCGCCAAAGCCTGGCCGGGCTCGAGACACAGCTTTGTTATGCGGTCAAGGCCAACTCCAACCTCGCCGTGCTGCGCCATTTTGCGAACCTCGGTGCGGCCTTTGAATTCGCCAGCGGCGACGAGTTGCGGCGGGTGGTCGCGGCTGGCGCGAAGGTCGACGCCAGCGTTTTTGCCGGCGTGGGCAAGACCGAGAGCGAAATCAAACTCGCGCTCGAGCACGGACTCTTTGTCTTCCATGTCGAAAGTGAGCCGGAGCTCATCCGGATCAACCATGTCGCCGGCCAGCTGGGAGTGAAGGCTCCGATTGGCATCCGCATCAATCCCGATGTGGATGCCCAGACGCACGCCAAGATTACCACGGGTAAAAGCGACAACAAGTTCGGCATTCCGCTCAAGCACGCCGCCGCGGCGTACGAAGCCGCCGCCAAACTCCCGAATATCGAAGTGAGGGACGTGCAAATGCACATCGGATCGCAGATCACGAGCGTGGGTCCTTTCGTCGAGGCCGTGGAAAAAATCGCGCCCTTCGTGGCCGAACTGAAGGACAAGTTCGGTCTCCGTTGTCTTTCGGTCGGCGGGGGCATTGGCATCGTATATAAGGAGGCCTTGGCCAGCGGCGCTCGCGAGTGGTGGGACGCGCAGCCGCCCGGCCAGCGGCCATTGACTTTTGAATCGTACGGCGCCGCGCTCGGGCCGCTACTCAAGCCGCTCGGCCTCAAAATCCTGCTGGAAATGGGTCGCTCCATGGTCGGCAACGCGGGCGTTCTGCTCTCGCGGGTGGAATATCTCAAACGCGGTGCGGGCAAGAATTTTCTTATTATAGACGCGGCGATGAACGATCTCGTGCGGCCCGCCATGTACGACGCCTATCACGAGATCGTGCCGCTGCATCGCGACTCGTCGCGCCGGGCGTTTGTGGCCGATATCGTGGGCCCGATCTGCGAATCGGGAGACTGTTTTGCCCGGGATCGGCAGCTGCAGGAAGTGGGCGAGGGCGAATACGTCGCCGTGATGAGCGCCGGCGCCTATGGCCGTGTCATGTCCAGCCGCTACAACACCCGCGCGATGCCGGCGGAGGTGCTGGTGCATGGCAGCGCCTTCGAACTGGTGAATATGCGTGAAACCTTCGACCAGATGCTCGCCAACGAACGCATTCCGGCGTTCCTCGCCTAGATTATGAATAGCCCTGCAACCGCATGGCCCCTACCATGGCGAGAATGTCGTTTTTTACCTTCGGACGCTTGGCCGGCGGTCGGCGGAATTTTTTGCCGCGAAAGAGCACAAAGAAAAGGCCCTCGAGAATATGGACTTTCTTGGCGCTCCTTGTGATCCTTTGTGGCCAAACTAATTCTTAAACGGCACGGACTTGAAGACCACCACCTACACCCTGCGCAAACTCAAGGGGGAACGACCGATTGTCGCGGTCACCGCCTACGACGCCCTGATGGCGCGCCTGGCCGGCGAAGCGGACGTGGATCTTATCCTCGTGGGCGACTCTGTCGGCAATACCCTTCTTGGTTTCGAAACCACGCTGCCGGTGACGCTCGAGATGATGGTTCATCACACGGCGGCGGTCGCCCGGGCCAAGCCCGCCGCGTTGCTGGCCGCCGACGTCCCTTTTGCCGCGGCGCATTTCGATTTTGAGCGGGTCCTGGGCGCTTGCCAGCGGCTGGTCCAGGAAGCCGGGGCCGAGGCGGTGAAGATTGAGGGCGGTGTCGCATTGGCGCCGCAGATCGCCCGTCTCGTCGAGGCCGGCGTGCCGGTGTGGGGCCATCTCGGGCTCAAGCCGCAACAAGTCCGCACGCTCGGCCGTTATAAGAGATTTGGCGTGGAGGCGGCCGAAGCCGAGCGCTTGCTGGCCGACTCGCTGGCGCTTGAAAAGGCCGGAGCCTTCGCGCTTCTGCTCGAGATGGTTGAGCCCAACCTTGCGCGGACCATCACGGAAACGGTGAAGATCCCGACCGTCGGCATCGGCTCGGGCTCCCATTGCGACGGGCAGATTCTCGTTTGCGTCGATTTGCTCGGTTTTGCGCCCGGTCAGGCGCCGCCATTCGCCCGGGCTTTCGCCCACGCGGGCGAAGAGATCAAAAAAGGATTTGCCGCCTACGCCGCGGCCGTGCGGGCTCGAAAATTTCCGGAATAATTTTAACGCGAAGACGCAACGGCCGGTTCTAAAACCTTCTTGGCGACCTTTGCGTCTTCGCTTTAAAATTATCACATGAATTTTGCGGTCATCGGTGCGGGCGCGTGGGGCACGGCGTTCGCCGCACATCTCGCGCGGCTCGGACACACCGTCACGCTGGCGCCACGACGCTTCGAACAGGCGCTGGCGCTTTCCTCCGCGCATGAGAATGCCGAATACCTTCCGGGCGTGGCGCTGCCGCCCAGCCTGCAAATTGGCCACGAACTTGCTCCCGTGCTCATGGAGACAGAGGTCGTGTTGCTGGCCTGTCCGGCCCAAACCCTGCGCGAAACGTGTCAGCGCCTGCGGGCCGGCCTTGGTCTGGCGCGGAAGATCCGTTTTGTCGTCAGTCTGGCCAAAGGCCTTGAGCTCGGCACGCATTTGCGCCCTTCGCAGGTGATCGCGGAGGTGTTGCCGGAATTTTCGGCTGGGGCGCTCGCCGGACCGACCAATGCCGGCGAGGTCGCGCGCGGCCAGCCGGCCGCGATGGTGCTGGCGACGGCTCAGCTCGACGCATTTGTCGGCCAAGTCCAAACGGCTTTGAGCGGGCCGACGTTGCGCGTTTATACCAGCAACGATCCCGCCGGTGTGGAATTTGGCGGCTGTTTGAAAAACGTCTATGCCATCGCCGCCGGATGTTGCGATGGACTGGCCTTGGGCGACAACGCGAAGGCCGCCCTACTGACCCGGGCGCTGACCGAGATGGTGCGGGTGGGCGCGGCGCTGGGCGCCCGGACGGAGACCTTTTATGGATTGAGCGGATTCGGCGACCTCGTGGCCACCTGCCACGGCGGATGGAGCCGCAACCGCCAATTTGGCCAGCACATTGGCGAAGGCCGGCAAGTGGGGGAATTGATGGCCGGCCGAAAGACGGTGGTCGAAGGTTACCGGACGGCCGAATCCTTCGCCGGCCTTTGTGCCGAGCGGAAAATGGACGCGCCGATCCTGCGCGAAGTGCATGCCATTTTATTCGAGAAGAAAAAACCGGCCGACGCGCTCGCCTCGCTCATGACCCGGGAGTTGAAGCGGGAATGATCAGCAGTTGGTATTTGGTAGTTGGTCAGACCCCGGGCCTAATTTGGCACGCCGATGCGCTCGGCTTGCGCCATCTCAGATCTCAAATGCGCAGCAACGCCGCGTTGCACCATTGGCGC
>JBEKQH010000145.1:0-5433 GCA_049519915.1 Opitutaceae bacterium | reverse complement strand
CCCGGCGAAGCGCCGATCAGGGCCACCGGTTTGCCTCCAAATACCTTAGGGATGTCCGCGGACGGACGCGACAGCCAGTCGATCGCGTTCTTGAACACGCCGGGAATGGAATGGTTGTATTCGGGGGTCGCTAGCAACAGGCCGTCGGCTGCGGCGATGGCCGCTTTCAACTCCTGCACCGGCGACGGAATGCCACGGGCGGCTTCGTCATCGCCGTTATAGAGCGGAATACCGTGGATGGATTTGACCTCGAGCCTTGCGCCCTCGGGCATCAACCCGGCGGCGGCATTGAGCAGCGCGGTGTTAAAGGATCCTTTGCGCAGGCTGCCTGAAAGTCCGATGAGGGTGGCCATAGTATAAAGTTACCAATGTTGCCGTGGATCCCGGTATGGCAAGAATCAGGTAGCGAAATTTGGCTTTCATTATTTTTGCGAACGCGAGTCAGGCATTTTTAACCGCGAATAGACGCGAATGAACGCAAATTGAGCAGAACGATCTGCGACGATGATTCCGAGCGAGAACAAGCATGGCAGACAGGTCGCGCCTGTCCGCCCTAGCCCGGATACGACTTCTGTCATTCCGAACGCAGTGAGGAATCTCGTCTTTTGGAAAGACTGCGGATCGAGATTCTTCGCTTCGCTTCTTCTTCTAGGAAACAGCCACTTGTTTCTTTCCCGGCGGGGGCAAAACTCCGTTTTGCGTTGGGAGCTGCCAATGAACTTGGCATACGCGGCGTCTCCATTTGTCATCCAGAGCGCCAGCGAAGGATCTCACAAGATCGGACATATATGTGAGATTCCTCGACATGCTCGGAATGACAAGGAGAAGACGCGTCGGGACGCCGCGCTCCACCCGCGCTGCCGCGCGAAACAGTTCATTGGCTTGTTCCAGGCACCCGCGACAAGTCGGGGTTGCTTAGGTTCTATGAATGACAATCCAGAGAGGTCAGACGGTCGGCCTGCGGCCTTCGCTGCGCGCTGACGGTCAAGCCGCATAAACCATCGCGTTAGAATTACGCCGGCCCATGCGCCAGAATTGCTGCTAAACTGTTTTGAAAGCCTGACTATCGCAATAATGCGATAATTATTTGACTCCCTGTGCCCAAGAGCCTTATTGTCTTTTACCAGGAAAAAGCCGGCGACGCCCCCGTCGTAGACTGGCTCAGGGAACTAAATGCAACTAATGAGAAAGCCCATGACAAATGCCAAGCCGCGCTCATCCGGCTTGCTCTTTTCGGCCACGAACTCCGGCGGCCCGACGCAGACTATCTCCGTGATGGCATCCATGAACTGCGGGTTCGCTGTGGTTCGGTCAACTATCGCCTGCTTTACTTTTTCCATGAAGGGACCGATTCAATCGTGGTCCACGCATTGACCAAGGAGGACATTGTGCCGGTCGCTGATATCAATCGCGCCCTCGCCCGCAAAGCCGCTTTTACCGCCAATCCCACCCTTCATACTTTCCAAGGAGAAACCGCCGATGCCTAAAAGAACCACCACTGACGCCCTCGAAATTATGGCTCACATGGCCGGCAATGATCCTCGACGTCAACGACAGGTTGAGGAGGAAATCGCCAAGCGTGAGATCGGCGCCGAGATCTGCAATTTGCGCGAGAAGGCCGGTCTTTCGCAGGCCCAACTCGCCAAACGCGTCGGCACCACCCAATCCGTGATCTCGCGGTTGGAAGACGCCGATTACGAAGGCCATTCCCTCGCGATGCTCCGTCGTATCGCCGCGGCCGTGGAAAAGCGCGTTGAAATCCGGTTCGTGCCCAAGAGGGTGTCTAAAAAATGCCGCCTGCAGCAGGCTTGAGCCGAGCCAGGCATTTTCAACCGCGAATAGACGCAAATGAACGCAAATTGAGCAGAAGGACAAGCCGAACCCAATTCGGCTCTTTCATTTTCTATCGGCTTAATGTCCTGACTGACTCTTCCTTCTCGGAAGAGAGCGGATCAAAAAATAAGCCAGGGCTCCCAAGGGCCCTGCTCCGAAACCACAGGGCAGCAAAATGACGGCGAACCAAATAAGTCGCGGAGCCGGTCCTTTCTCGTTCCTCAGACAGTCGACCAACGTCCAAATCCAAAGCACCAACATGATGACTACGAGCGTGTAGCCGAGCCATTTTGGCACGCCGAATTTGAACATCAACGCGAGTGGAAACATATGACTTATACCGTCTCAGTTTATCGGCATTGGAACGTTTAATCTAAATTCCAGAGATTCCTCGCGCTGCGCTCGGAATGACAAACCGTGAACCGTAAACCGTGAACCAGACAGTTAAAACGGTACGTCTTCGTCGAGACTGGGGGCGGCGGGAGGCGCCGCGGGTTTTTCTCCGCGGGCCGGCGGGGCATGACGTTCGGGTGAAGCGGGCTGGTCGGCACCTTCGTCGGCACCTCCTGCGGGAGCCGCGGCGGCGCCACCGCCCGAACCGCCACCGGGACGGCCGAGAAATTGCACATTATCGAGCACGATCTTGAGCTTGCTGCGCTTCTGGCCCGACTGTTTGTCTTCCCACTGGTCGAGCTTGAGGCGTCCTTCCACCATCGCGGGACTGCCTTTGGTGAGATACTTGGAAACGAGCTCGCCTTGCTTGCCCCAGGCTTCGATGTCCACAAAGGTCGTCTCGTCACGGGTCTGTCCGGACTCGTCCTTGAACTGGCGGTTGACCGCGAGACCAAACTGGCAGATGGCCGTGCCCTTGGGCGTGACGCGTAATTCGGGATCGCGTGTGAGATTTCCGATCAGAAAAACTTTATTGAGGTAGGCCATGGGAACCGCGAATGAATGACAAAAGTTTGTTAACCGCAGATGCACGCAAATGCACGCGAATAGTGGACTTGTTCACAGAAGGTAACCAAGAAAACGAAGGGCGCAGTCGTGATTCCGCGTTTTTCCTCTTTTCCGATCGACGAAGTCGAGTAAAGCCCGACTTGGCATTAATCCGCGTTTATTGGCGTCCATCTGCGGTTAAAAACCAAGACGCGCGCGGTTCAGACGGACTCCACAAAGGTGCGGTAAACGTTTTGATTGAGGCGGAGGCGTTCGCGCAATTGCGCAGGGCCTTCGGCGGGGGCGGAAAAGTTCACTTGCACGTAGGTGGCGCCGGTGAGCTTGCGGTCGGTGACACGGACAAAATCCTTCTTGCCGAGGTTCTCGACGGCGGAAACTTCGCCTTGCACGGCGGCGATCTCCTGCTTCACGCCATCGATGATTTGCTCGATGGTGTCTTCCTTGCCACGGTTGTCGAGGATGAAGGTGGCGCGATAATTACGTTTGGTCTGGATCATTTTTGTCTCTGCGGTTGAGTTGATTCATGGCTTGGGCGGCGCCGCTGTCAATCAGCAGGCCGAGGCCATCGGTGTAGTGTATCAGTGTTTTTTCGATGAGGGAGAGTTCGGTGGGAGAAAATTTTCCTAGGACAAAATCCTTGAGGTCTATCTGGGGCGGCGATTTCGGACCGGTGCCAAGGCGGTAGCGGCTGAAGCCGTCGCCGAGATGGGCCAGCAGGCTGGCGACGCCGTTGTGGCCGCCGTCGCTGCCAGTCGTCGTCACCTTCACCCGGCCGAGCTCGATATTGAGATCGTCGTAAACGGCGATCACGTCGGCCGGCGCGAGCTTGTAGAAACGCGCGATCGAAGCGACGGCGCATCCGCTTTCGTTCATGAAGGTTTGCGGTTTGGCGAGGAGCCAGGTGGCGCCGCGGGACTTTTCCCAGCGAGCGACCTGCGCCTGAAACTGCGGTTGCGATTGCCAAGCCAGGCCGAGCTTTTGCGCAAAAGCGTCGAGCACGACAAACCCAAGATTGTGCCGGGTTTTTTCGTATTCGCGGCCCGGATTGCCCAGGCCAACCACGAGCATGATAGACATAACTCAAAGAACGTGCGCCCGGCCCGCGGCGGTCAAGCCACGGGCGGACGCGGGAGAGATTACTTCTTGGCCGGCTTGGCGTCCTTCGCCGGAGCGGCGCCTTTCGCCGAGGCCATGCCTTTCGCGGGAGCCGCGCCGGCTTTGGCGTCGCCCTTCGCGGGTGCGGCACCTTTCGCATCGCCAGGCTTGGCGGCTTCGCCCGGCTTGGCGTCGCCGGCGGGAGCCGTCGCGCCTTCGGGCGCCGCAGCACCGGCGGCCGGAGCCGCGGCTTCGCCCGCGGCCGGGGTGGCCGGAGTGGCGGCGACCTCTTCCTCGACGGGCTCGACACACGAGACCACAGGCTGGTTCTTGTTGTCCAAATACTCGACGCCCGCGATGGGCTTGAGCTCGCCGATATGAATCGTGTCGCCGACTTTGAGCTCGGTCACATCGACTTCGATCTTGGGCGGAAGATCCTTCGGCAGACAGCGGATGCGCACCTGCTGCGTAGGCGTCTCAAGCACGCCGCTTTGATTCTTCACGCCAAAAGATTCGCCGACGATGCTGAGTTGCACGCGGATTTCAAATTTCTCGTCAGCCTTCACCTCGTGAAGGTCGACATGCAGGTAGCGGTCGGTGATGGGATCGCGCTGGACTTCTTGCAAAAAGGTGAGCGTTTTTTCGGAGTTGTCCGAACGCTGGAGCTCGATAAGGACGGCCCGGCCGGCAACGGATTTGATCAGGCGGACAAATTCCGGCACCTCGATCGAGAGCTTCTCGGGTTGAGTGTGCTTCCCGTAAAGGATGGCGGGAATACGATTGACCTTGCGGAGACGGCGGGAAGCGCTGCGACCGGTGTGGCCGCGCAGCGCGATATTGAGCGTGAGTTGGGTTGTCATGGATTTCGTTCCCCCTGTCACCCCGGAATTGGAGGCAGGCGTAGTGGAAAAGAGGTCAACTGCATAGGGCCGCCTCGGCGGAAGGCAACAAAAACTTTGGATTTGTGATTCGCCGGCAAGCGAAGTCAGGACGTGTTTTGGAAAAAACGTGCTTTATTTTGAAAACACGCCCTTACCTGGTCCCCTGCCCAATCTGGGCGGGAATTTGCCCAATGGCCGTTACTTGGCGCCAAACTTCCGGCGGAAACAGACCAAGCCCAGCATAGATAAACCGAGCAGGCTTACGGTCGCACCGCTGTCAGGGACGGGAGCAGAGGGAGGATCCGTCAATACCCAGGTGGAATTCAGCGGAGAATCGGTGCCAAAAGCGGTACCAAACCCCGGATAGGTCGAATCAGTGACATGGATAAAATCGCCGTCACTCTCGAAATACTCGTTGATGAAGCTGCTCTCCGCCGAGTTGATGAATGCGAAGTCATTCTGAGTGCCATCGATGGAAATCACGGCATTGCTCGCAGAACCCGTAAACGCCGCTCCGGTGAGGGGCCCGTTTAGACTGGCCAACGTATACGTTCCGGTCACTGAAATCCCATTAATGGCGAGGGCCACATCCGTGATGTCGGTGACCAAATTGCCATTTTGCGTGCCTTGGAAGGTCGCCGTCACCAGGAGATTGCCAGGATTA
>JBEKQH010000144.1:0-5466 GCA_049519915.1 Opitutaceae bacterium | reverse complement strand
CGCTTGAGCGCAAGAAATTGAGATACTGGGCGTCGACCTGCGCCAGTTCCGGCACATACGTGCCGCGCACCGGCAAATCCGTCCGGGCTGGGCGCACGTAGATGAAATCGACCTGGGAATTGATGGTCTCGGCCTTGGTTCCGGTGTTGCAAAGGGCCAGTGTCCAACCGGAAAGAGCCGTGGGGGCGTTGAGCCAAAAAACATTGCGGACGGCGGATGGGTCGTAGGTCAGGACCTGGCCGGTTGGGCTGGTGAGGGTCAGCTCGACCCCGGCGGGCAACGGATCGGTCACATACCAATCGTCGATTTGCACCGTGGTGCCGCTGACCGGCAAGCTAAAGGGAATCGTTTTCCACTGGCCTCCAGGATTTACGCTGATGCCATTTTGGACGTAGGAATAGCGGGCTTCCTGCGCGTAGGCCGAAACGGCCGCGAACAATATGAAGAACCCCAGGCAGCGCCTGGGAGCGGAAAGACGAATGAGTTGCATTTTCTCCAAGTAGATAGGTTTTTGTTGTGCAAGCCGCGAGGGGTCCGGCGTGCAATCTGACTTGGAGACGGCTGAAAACAGCCGCGTTCTAGGAAAGAACGCGCACTCTGCGAAGGCCGGGACGAAAAGCAATCCGTTTTACCCCGCGTACACGCGATCCGTTCGTTTATTATATTTCCGAGCGAATCGTATTAGCCTGGATCGATCACGCTTCCTCGCGTGATCGATCCTTTACTGCTTGCGGCCGACGAAAAGCAGATACCGCCAGACTCCGGCATAGGCTGGGCAAAGACAATCGGTCGTGGCCGCGAACCGCGATTGCAGGAGCGGGCGAAGCTGCCCGTTCATCCGCACGTGGTTCATTCCCATCCAACGTTCGAAAAATCCGAAGCGGGAATCGTGAAAGTCCACCACGGCGATCCGGCCCCCCGCCGCGAGATCGCGCTGCGCGGCGGCCATCGCGGTATCATAACCGGGATTGAACATCGACAGGGCGTAGGAAAACAGCACCAGGTCGTAGCTGGGCGGATCGCTGAGCGGCGCCGTGTAGGCCTGGTGGAGAAGTTGTATTTGCGGTCCGGCCGAAGCGATTTTTCGGCGGGCGAGATCGAGCATCGTGGCGGAAAGATCCACGCCGGTGATTTGGGCCTGGGGAAAGCGTCGAGCCAACTCGATTAGATTGCGCCCGGTGCCGCAGCCGACTTCAAGAATGCGCCGCGGCGCGTCGGCCGCAAATTTTTCCATGATGGCCGTGCGTCCGAACAGGAAACTCCACCGGGTGGCGTCGTAGATGCGCGAGTGGAAACGGTAATATTTCTCCACCGCTGTCTCGGCCGGGGCCTCGGCGGGCGCGTGGGGGGGGCCACTCATAAAACCTCGGCGAAATGCAGGCTGCCGTAAGTGCCGACCCGGTCGGTCGCATGCAGCCCCGTGGTGAGCTGGGGCGAAAAGCGGAGGCGGGACTGGACGGCTGCGGGCACAAAATCGAGGTTGAGTCCGGCCGAACGCAGCAAAATCTTGGTTCCGGGACGGCTGTTGGCCAGGATGAGCTCCCATTCCTCGAGCAAGGCGTCGGGATCGTGCCAGGCGAGCCAGTCCTGGTGGTCCAACAGGACATAATGCGAATAATGGCCCGGATTTTGGCGAAGAAAATTCGTGACCGTGCAGGTATGGGCATGAATTCGGTCCGCGCGGGCGGCCAGCGGCGCCAGATTGCCGGCCCGCAGGTAGTTTGGACAGCAGGTGAGCGTATAGGAGCCGGTGATATATACGCGCCAAAAATAGTTCTCCCGGGCGGGCAGTCCCGTCATCACGTGGCGTAGCTTGTCCTTCACATAGGCGGTGAGCCCGCCCGGATAATGATTTTCGATCAGCCGAATCTGCGGGTCGGGCACGCCGAGCAGCGTCATCACGAGACGCTGGCGGACGAGCCAGTTGCTCAGCTTGCTCCAGATCTTCGGCTCAAGCAGTGCGTAAATCTCCTGCTGCTGCGCGGTGGTGTCGGCATCGAGCAGGCAAAGGGCAAAATTCTTGATATTCGGCTTGGTGCGAAAGAGCGCGCCGCCCAGCAACCAGGCGGCCGAACCGGCGGTGCCATGGTAATAAAACGATTTTCTCACGCTGCCCGGATCGAAAAACGAAATTTTCCGGTCCCAGAATTCGCGGGCATAGGCCGGGAGTTCGCTCCGAACGGAGCGATAAAGCGGGCGGTATTTTGCATGCGAGCCGATGCCGAAAAGTTCGAACAGGTCGGCAAAATTGCCGCGATGAATCATGGCCCGCTTCAATTCAAGCAGGGCGTTCTGGCGGTAGTTGACGTCGATCGCGTGAATCTCCGCCGGGTCGTCAAGCAGGTAATCGAAGGCGTTGCAGCCGGCGCTGGTGATCATCACAACGCGGCTGTCGGCGCGCAGCTGCATGAGCTGGCGGTCGATGCGCGGGTCTTCCCAGCACGTATTGTAGATCAACTGTCCGCCGTGGACATGGTGAAAGACCAAGTCGCCGGTCGCTTTCAAAAATCTCTGGGCGGGGTTTGCGCTGTTTGAGCGGCTGCGAGGTTTCATCAGCAAGGGGGTGTTTCAGCTAGGCCTTGGGCTGCGCATCAGCCGTGGCTGAGGGCGGATGATTGTCCGCCGCCTGCTTTTTGCCCGCTTGGAGCACATCGTCCATGGTGAGCCCGGTCAGTTTTTCGATGCCAGTCATGACCTGCCACATCGCGACCATCATCATGGCCATGCTGGGAATGGCGATGACCGGCCAGCTCAGCCAATGCATTTTCGCCAATTCGGCGTTGAATTCCGGCGTGCCGCCCGGGCTGCGCAACAGATAGCGCGCGAGCATAAAGTTCAATCCGCCGCTGACAAAGAAAGCCGTGGCGACCAGCCAGGTCGCGCGCCGCATGACCGCCGCGAAGGCCGGCTCCGCGCCGCGCTCTTGCAGCGCGGCCTCGATCCGAGGCACATTCATGAGGGCTTCGTTATAAAATAACGCCTTGAGCAACGGTTCTTTTGCGCGCATCGATCCGAGCACGACCATTCCGATCAGCGCTGGGACGACGGCATCCTTCACGGCGAACCAGAAGCCGTCGGCCTTGAGCAATCCCAGCCCTCCGCTCAACAGCACGCTGGTGAAACCGAGGATGGAAATGAAGTTGGCCTTCCTCCGCGTGACAAAATCCCACACGCCATAACCCAACGGGAAGGCCAGCGCCACGATCAGTCCGCCCTTGGGTCCGAATTGGTGCGCGCCGCTCAATTTCGAAAGAATGAGCGCCGGCAGAGCGACGTTGAAGGCGAGGTTAAGCCAAAGGTTTTCTTGTTTCGGGGGGGTAGACGGCATGGGGTCAGTTAAGAGAGAAGCCGGGAGACCAGGAAGCAGAATCAAACCAACGCGACATTTTCCTGAAGCGGCGGCGAATCCATGTTACAATTGGGTCACGGAATCGGGGTTTCAAGAGAAGGCGCCCCGGCGTCCTCGCATGCATTTTCATGGTTTCATGGGCTCTTAGTTTCTGTCAGGCTTCATTCCTATGATCTTACTCGGTGTCAATATCGACCATTGCGCCACCCTTCGCCAGGCGCGTTACCGCACGGCGGGTCCGACCGCCGGCGGTTCGGTGGAGCCGGACCCGGTGGCGCTCGCGCTGGCGGCTGAGCGCGCGGGCGCGGACGGCATCACCGTGCACTTGCGCGAAGACCGCCGTCATATCCAGGAGCGCGATGTCTGGCGGTTGCGCGAAAGCGTGGCCACGCGTCTCAACCTGGAAATGACGTGCACGCCGGCGATGACTGAATTTGCGCTGAAATTGAGGCCCGACTCGGTCTGCCTGGTTCCCGAGAACCGCCAGGAAATCACGACCGAAGGTGGGCTTGACGTCGTCGCCCACCGCGATCGAGTGCGCGCCTGTGTCGAGGCGATGAACGCCGCCGGCATTAAAACAAGCCTCTTTATCGGTCCCGACGAGACGCAGATCGAACTCGCGGCAAAGTTGCACGCGCCCTGGATCGAACTGCACACGGGTGCCTACGCCAATGCCTGTCACACGCCGGACCACGCCAAGGAGTTCGAGCGCCTCCGTCTCGGCGCCACCCTCGCGCACGGTGCCGGCCTTGTCGTCAACGCCGGCCATGGCGTCAATTATATCAACATCCCCAAAGTGCGCACCCTGCCGCATGTGCACGAGCTAAACATCGGCCATAGCATCATTAGCCGCGCTCTTTTCACCGGAATCGAGGAGGCGGTGCGCGAAATGAAAACGCGGATGAGTTTATGAAAATCGAAAAGGCGATAAATCGGAAAATCGGGAAACGCGCGCTTCCCGGTTTTTGTTCTTCGACTTTTTCGCTTTCCGCTTTTCAAAATTTTCCGCTTTTCTATCAATGAACCTCGACCTTCCCCCTGGCGGCATCCTGCTCGGCCTTGGTTGCGATCTTGTCGAGACCGGACGCATCCGCGGCGTGTTCGAACGGCAGGGAGAGCGTTTTCTGGCCCGGGTCTTTACCGAAGAGGAACGGGTCTATTGTCTGGCGATGAAAGACCCGCACCCGCACCTCGCCGCGCGCTTTGCCGCCAAAGAAGCGGTCTCGAAAGCCTTTTCGACGGGCATCGGGGCCGAACTTGGATGGAAATCGGTCTCAGTCTATCACGGTCCGCGCCATTCGCCGCAGGTGCGCCTCGACGGCCAGGGCGCGGCGCTTCTCGCGCGGGTCGGCGCGACGGGTATCATGCTCACGCTCTCGCACACCGAAACCTTGGCCATGGCGGTGGCGGCGCTGGTGCGCGTTTAGCTACTTATCATCTATTTGCGGTTCGCAAACTATGAGTCTTCCCTCCTCAAACCCGATCCTTACCTGTGCCGAAGCCAAGGCGTGGGAGAAAAAACTTTTTGCCGGAGACGAAACGGCCGAGTGGACCGCGATGCAGCGAGCGGGCTGCGCGGTGGGCGCGGCTGTCTTGCAGGATTTTCTTGAGATCGGCGGATTCCCGCCGTCCGGCCGGATTCTCCTGCTGGTCGGAAAAGGCCACAATGGCGGCGACGCTGTGCTGGCGGCCAAATTTGTCCTCGAACGCTGTCCGGCGGCCCGCGCCGAGGTGATCTTTGCGTTCGGCGAGCGCGGACTGCGCCCGCTGGCCCGGCGCGCCTGGGAGGCGCTGGTGCATGCTGCGCCGAGGCGCGTCGCGGCGATTCACGATCCGGCTGCAAACTACGAACTCTGCCTCGACGGCGTCTTTGGCTTTCAGTTTCGTCCGCCGATAGACGGAGCGACGGCCCGGCTCCTGCGTCGAATCAACGACCATCCGGCCATCCGGCTCCGAGCGGCGGTCGATCTGCCGAGCGGGGTGGGCGAGACGAGCGGCGAAACCAGCTTTCGCGCCGATTTCACCTACGCAACGGGCATCGTAAAGTCACCGTTGCTTGCCGCGCCGGAGGCGGGGCGCTTACGCCACCTGGACCTCGGCTTTTTCGATTCGAGCGA
>JBEKQH010000143.1:0-5495 GCA_049519915.1 Opitutaceae bacterium | reverse complement strand
CGGCGATGAACATGCCGTTGGCCTTGATCTCCTGGGGAAGGAGAACGAGTTGGGCGGCGGGCGCCGATCGCGGCCAAGTGAAGAGCGGGTCCGGTTCGAACTCGGGATGCGCGACGGCAAAGGCATCGGCCACCGCGGTGGTTTCGCTCCGCGTCAGCGTGCAAACGGAATAAACGAGGCGGCCGCCGGGTTTAAGCGCAGGCGCGGCGTGGCTGAGCAACTGCAGCTGGACCGCGGTGAGCTCGCGCACGTCGTCGGGCGTGGTGGTCCAGCGTGCGTGCGGATTGCGCTGCCAGGTGCCGACGCCGCTGCACGGCGCATCGACGAGAATGCCGTCGAATTTTGTCCGGGTGGGCAGGCGGGGGGAGCCGTCCCACGGCGCCGTCCGGTAGTTGAATATTTTTGCGCGGGCGGCCCGGTCTTTGATCACGGCCAGCCGGCGCGCCGAACGGTCGCTGGCCCAGATCAGGCCGCGGTTTTGCATCAGGTCGGCGAGATGCAAGGTCTTGCCGCCGGCCCCGGCGCAGGCGTCCCACCAGGTTTCGCCGGGTTGCGGCGCACAGGCGTGGCTCACGAGCTGGGAGGCGAGATCCTGAATTTCAAATGCGCCCGCCTGAAATTCCGGCGTGCGAAAAAGGTCTTTCTCGCCCGCATAGCGCAGGGCGGTGGCGGGGAGCAATAGCTGAACGTTGAAAGTTGAGGGTTGAGAGCAGACCGGAGCGGCGGCTGAGGCTGTCGCTGGCGGGGTGCAATCGCCCAGCGACGCGGCGAGCGTCGCCGCCGCTTGTGGGCGGGTGCGCAGCCAAACGATAGGATCGTGCTGGAGCTGGCGGAGAAATTCGCCCGACAGCTCCATTTCGTCGCGGAGCCAGACGGGCACGGCGCGTTGGGCCAAAGCCTCGATTTTGACCGAGAGGGGGTTTTGGTCGAAGCGCTGTTGCAAGGCGAGGGCCAGCGCGACTTGCTTTTGCAACGAATCGCGCGGTTCGAGCCATTGGAGCCAGCGAAAATAGCTGAAGACGGCGCGCACGACCGCGCGTTTCTCGCCGGGGGCCATCCGGGTGCGGATGGGATGGACCAGGTAATCGCGCAGGGCGGCGTCGGCGGGCTGCGTCCGCGACGTCTGGGCGATGATGCGGGCGGCGTGGTTGAGCGCGGCGGAGTCGGGCATGGGTCAGCTCAGTGAAACACGAGAAAGCGGCTGAAAGGAAGACATGAATAGCAGGATCGCCCTTTCCCCAGCGCCTTTGTCATCGACCCGAGGACAAAGGCGCCGATTTTACTTCGTCGCGGTGGACGGCGCCAGCGGAGTTTTGGGCCCGAGATATTTGGCGAGAAAGGCCTCGACCCGCCGATAATAAGCCACGCGATCCGCGTATTGATAAAAGCCGTGGAGCTCGAAGCCGCGGAAAAAAGTTTCGTGCGGCACGCCGTTTTGCTCGAGCGCATCGGCCATGAGCCTCGACTGGCGCGCGGAAACGACGGTGTCCTCCGTGCCGTGGGCGATGAACACGGGCACTCGGATCTGCGCGGCGTGGCCCAGCGGAGAGATCTCGTCAAAACGCTCATGATCGGCTCCGGGCGCGCCCAGATGGTCGCTGAGATATTGGTAAGCGAAGACCTGCTCCCCCTGCTTCTTCTCCTCGATGAGTTCTTCCCAGTCAAAAACGCCGGCCAAGGAGACGGCGCATCGGTAGAGATCCGGCTCGAACGCCACGCCGGCCAGCGAGAGATAGCCGCCGAAGCTTCCGCCCATGATGGCGATGCGGGTCGGATCAATCAGGCCCGAACGCTGCAATGCCCGGGTGGCATCGGTCACATCGTCGTGCATGCGGCGGAAATCGAATCTTCGGTCGTGGCTGATGGCTGGAGCATAACCCGTCGAACCGCGATAGTTGGGTTGCCATACGGCGTAGCCGAGGCGGGCGAGAAACTGCACCTCGGGATCGAAGGTCCAGGTCGTTCGTTCCCAGGGGCCTCCGTGCGGCAGCACGACCAAGGCGGGCGGGTTGGCTTTCGAAGCCTCCGGCGGCAGCGTGAGGTAGCCCTCGAGATTCACGCCGTCGCGGGTGCGGAACGATATCGGTTGCGTGGTAGCCAGACGTCGGCCGTCCAACCAGGGCGCGGCTTCGGCTACGATGAGCAGCGCGCTTTTCCGTCGGTCGAAAAGAAGATGGAGGCCGGGCTGTCGGTCGCCGGTGGTGTGGAAAAGGAAGACCTGCTCCTTGTCGTCAAAACCGACGAGCTGGTTGTCGCATTGGGGAAATCCTTCGTCGACGGCGGCCTGGGCGTCGGCGAAGGGCCCCTCAAACCACACGTTGATTCGGCGGCGTTGTTCGTAGGTGAGGCCGGCCAGACGGCGATTCTTGCGGGAAAAAATTAAGCGGGCGTCGGCGAGATCGAATACGGCATCCTGCCAGATCGGTTTTTCGAACCGTCCCGAGCCCACGTCGTAGGATTGCAGGACAAATCCCGCCTTGGCGTCATGATGCGTGACCCAGAGGTGCCGGCCGTCGGGATCCAGATCCCGCAAGGTGAATGAGTCCAGATCCAGCGGGACCTCTTGCCAGTTTTGGTCGGTATGCTGGTAACGATAAAGATGAAAATGTTTCTCCCGGTACATTATGCAGAAAGCCAATTCACCGTCAAAGTCCGCTCCCCATCGCACGACCGTGCCGTCCGGCCGCGGCGGCGGATATGAGCGCACGAGGGTTCCGCTGAACCAGATCGAATACCTGATGTCCGGGCGTCCGTAACTATGGAGGGACGGCTCGGTGTCGATCTCGACCAAATCGTTATCGCGAAACGTTCCATTGCGGCATTGCTTGATCCAAACGAGTATATTCTGCGGCCGGCTACGGGGACAGCCGATGACCTCGACGGCATCGGAGACGTTCAGCGGAATGCTCTTGGCCGGGTCCTTGCGCTCGGTGGCAAAGAGCCCGACCACGTCCATTTTGTATTTTGAAACGTTATAGAGCAGCCGGTCATCGGAGAGCCAGCGGAACGAGCTGATGTCGTCGTCCGACATGCCGCCGCCCAAATCGGATGTTTTCCCCGTCGTCCGGTCAAAAATTTGCAGATATTGTTGGTCGTTCTCGTTGGTGCAGATCGCGCCGAGAAACTGGCCGTTGGGCGAAAGTTGAACCTGATCTTGAAGGGCTGGTCGGAAAAGTTCTTCGATCGTCGGGTTTGGGGCTACGACTGGCGGGACGGCGGCGGAAAGCGCCGCGGGAAGAATAACCGACAGCAAACCAACGGACAAACGGGCCGACATGGGCGGGGCGAGGAAAGCGGTCAACGCTTACCCCAACGCCGATCGGGCTTGAGTTCGAGCTTTTTCATCTCGACCTGGGCTCCGGCGACGGCCGGGTGGGTGCGGAGCTCCTGGAAGCTTGGCGCGGTCAGCTTCCAGGTCAGGCCGGGCGACGCTTCGGCCACGGGAGCGGTGTGACCGTCAAAAACGAAGGCCAGCTCCAGGCGGGTGTCGCCGCTGGCGGCGTCGACGGCGGTGCGTAATCGGCGCAAGAAATCAACCAGCTCCGGATGGTCCGGGTGGAGCAGCCAGGTGACCTTTCGCGCCAGGCCGGTGATCCGGGGCTCGAGCGGGTAGCCTTCCTTGATGTTGAGTCGGGGGCCTTCGTTGCCATGGATCACATTGCCTTGCACGAGCACGGGCGCGTTTTCCAGAAGGTGGCTGCCACAGGCTTCAAAGGCGTCGGCGAACATATTCAGCGGCACGGTGGCGCGGCGCGTGGCAAGCGTGAACGCGGCCCAGGGTCGGTTATCTTTTTTCGACAGCTTTTTTGTGATGTTCCCGGCGATGCCGCAAAGCCGAAATTCGGCCCGGTCGGGCAGCTGCAGCAACTGATCCTCGGCGCAGGTGTCGATGGCGTCAGCCAGGCCGAGATAGAGGTTCATCGGGTGGCCGGAAACGTAGAAACCGAGCAGATCCTTTTCGAACGTGAGGCGGTCGTGGGGGGAGAAGTCGGAAGCGGAAGTGTTGGAAGTTGAAAGTTGAGAGTTGAAAGATGGGGCGGAGGCCCGGCCGCCATTTTCCGGCGGTGCATCGGAGAGGACGTCGAGGAAGCTATGCTGGCCCGCGGCCTTGTCGCGGGCGGCCGAGGCGGCGCTGGAAAGGGCCTCGTCGATGCGATCGAAGAGTTGTTTGCGCGGCGCACCGCTGAAATCGAAGGCGCCCGTCTTGATCAGGTGCTCGAGCACCCGCTTGTTGATGGCGCGTCCGTCTACGCGCGCGGCGAAATCGCCGAAATCCCGGAATGGGCCGCGGGCGTCGCGTTCGGCCAGGATCTTTTGCGCGGCGGCCTCGCCCACGCCTTTAACCGCCGCCAAACCGAAACGAATGGCGGCTTCTTCGGTCGGGGTCGAGAGCTCAGAGTCGAGAGTCGAGGGCGAGCGTGCTTCCGGGCTCTGGACTCTAGACTCTGGATTTTGGACTTTTTTTCGAAACACCGGCGTGAAATTTTCTCGGCTTTCGTTCACGTCGGGACCGAGCACTTGGACGCCCATGGCCTCGCATTCCGCGATGAAGTGGGCGGCTTTTTCGGCGTTGCCGAGTTCGCTCGAGAGGACGGCGGCCATGAATTGCACGGGATGGTTCGCCTTCAGATACCCGGTCTGGTAACTGAGGATGGCGTAGGCGGCGGAGTGCGATTTGTTGAAGCCATAGCCGGCAAACTTGTTGAGGATGTCGAAGATCGCGTTCGACGTTTTTTGGTCGATGCCGTGGAGCTTTTTGGCGCCGTCGACGAATTTTTCCCGTTCCCGGGCCATGGCCTCGGCGTCCTTTTTGCCCATCGCCCGGCGGAGCATATCGGCGCCGCCCAGCGTGTAGCCGGCGATAACCCGGGCAGCTTCCATGACTTGTTCCTGGTAGACCATCACGCCGTAGGTCTCACGGCAGACATCCTCGATCAGCGGGTGGGGGAACTTGACGGTGTGCGGATCCTTTTTCCCCCGGATGTAGTCGGGAATCCATTCCATCGGGCCGGGGCGGTAGAGGGCGATGAGCGCGATGATTTCGTCGATGCTCGACACTTGCAGCTGGCGGCAAAGGGCCTGCATGCCGCTGGATTCCAATTGGAACACGCCGGTGGTCCGTCCGGAATTGAGGAGCGCGAAGGTCCTGGCATCGTCGAAAGGGATCTTCTCGAGGTCGAACTGGGGGTCGGCCGTGCGGCGGATGTTTTCGACGGCATCGGCGATGACGGTCAGCGTTTTGAGGCCGAGAAAATCCATCTTGAGCAGGCCGAGCTTGCCGACCGCGCTCATGTCGTATTGCACGGTGACGTCCCCCTCCTGCAGGGTGAGCGGGACAAACTCGTCGAGTGGCCGGTCGGTGATAATGATACCGGCGGCGTGTTTGCCGGTGTTGCGCACCATGCCTTCGAGGACCAACGCCTGGTCGAAGATTTTTTTCGCGGTGGGATTTTTCGCGATTTCATCGCGCAGCTCGGTCGATTTTTTTTGCGCGT
>JBEKQH010000142.1:0-5535 GCA_049519915.1 Opitutaceae bacterium | reverse complement strand
ACGCCCGGCGCTTCCGCCAAGGCACGCTTGGCCTGTTCCGCGGCGTAGTCTCCCTCGGCCAGGCGGGTCACTAGTTCGCTCCAGAACGTGTCGTTCTCAAACTCGGCGACGATTTCCCGCACGTGATCATTCTCCTCGAGTTTGGCCGAGGGTCCGAGCAAGCCGTCCTTACGCTCCTCAACCAAGTCCGCGCAGCCGAGCGAGGTCGCCAGTTCGAGAAGCTTTTGAAAAATGTCGTCGTAGCGCTGGGCGGAGGCCACGTCTTCGCCTTTGCGCGAGGCCACGACCCAGCGGCCGATATAGGCCAGCTCGAGCAGGCGCGCATATTCCTTGGTCGTAAACGAAATCTTCATCCTGCCAACAGGTGCGCGAAGCGGCCGGGCGCGCAATCCCGGAATTTGGGTGCGGCTGAAAAGGCTGAAGAACTGAACACGCCAAGTTCCAGGTAACAAGGGGCAGGTGACAAAAAACCGGCCGGCGTAAATCCCAAACGCCAATAGCCAAACGCCAAAAAAACCTGAAAACGTGCCAATATCCGAATCCGTGTCGATCCGTGCGATCTGTGGTAAAAGAGCGTTCGGCGCTCGAGGTTCGGATCGCCTCCTGCCTCCTGCCTCCTGTTACCTGTTACCTGGAACCTGGCCTCTTCAGTTTTCCGCTTTCAGTTTTACAGCCCTTCAGCCTTGGCGGCGGCTTCGCCGCCGCGCGCGGGTGGATTGAACTGGATCGGTATTCTCGCGCGGACATTGACTGGCCGGCCATGGCTGATGGGAGGCGCGAATTTCCATGCGGATACTCCCTGCACGGCGGCGTAGCCGAAGGCCGGAGCGCTCGCGGAGACAATGCGCGGGAGCTGCACCTGGCCGTCGTGGTCGATGACAAATTCGACGATCGCTTGGCCTCCGGCCACCTTGCCGGCAAGCGCGGAGGGGAATACCGGCGGATGCGGTGAAATCAGTTCGGGCCTGGCGTCGAGATCTTTAAGCGGGCAAAGTGCGGGCCTCTCTTTTTTCAATTCGCGCAGCAACTGCAGCTCTTCGTCGCTCACCGGCACATGTAACTTGCTATCTCCCTTCAATCCATGCAGTTCGTCCCGGCCCGTCAGCACGTCGTCGCTGTATTCCGAATACTCCTCGTCGACGCGCATCAGGGCGCACGTGGGTTTCCCGTCCTTCATCGCCGGTTTAAATCTCCATTCGTCGAGCATCGCCACGGTCGCCTGGCCAAACTCCGGCCTTGTCGCCTTGAGGACCCGGGTCGTCGCGACTTTGCCGTCGGGACCAATCACAAAAACCACCTCGGCGCGACCGTAGATGCCGTCGCGCAAAAGTTCATAGGGATACACGGCATATACGACATTGGTCGGCTTAGGCGGAAGATCATAACGCAATTCCGGCGGAAGCTTGCTTTGATCGACGTCGTTGTCGGAAATTTCGGCGGGTTCGTCGCCCGTTTCATCGGGATGCCGCCGGTCGAACATTTGGAAATTTATCGCCTCTCCGATGGTCGCATCGACCGCCGCGCCATGGCGCAGGGCCGGTTCGAAGCGGAACTTCAAGACCGCATCGATCACCGATTGATTGAACGCCGGATTGGTCGAAGAAATCACAATGGGGTCGCGCACCTGCCCCTTGGCATCGACCACAAAACGCACATTCACCACTCCGCTCAGATTTTCTCGCTGCATTACGATCGGATAATCGACCGGAGCCTCATAGGTCGGGCGCGGCGGCGTGTCCACAGTGGTGTCCGCGGCGCCCGGTTGCACGTCGACGGTCGGCAGGAAATGGTCACCGGAGGAAATGAGGCCGTCCCGGGCGTGGTTCGCCTGCGCGGTCGTCCGCAGCGCAAAAATGAAAACTAAAGCAATGGCGAAGCGGGGTTTCATGCGGCAGGTAGCTTGTCAAAAGGCCGCCTCGCCGCAAGCCCGGGCAAGCGGCAGCGGAACCGCCGCCGCCGCAAAGACTGAAAAAGCAAAGTAACGGGTAACAGGTGACATGTTACAAGAAACCGGCGGGCAAAAGCCCAAACGCCAAAGAAATCTGAAAACATGCCAAGGCCGAATCCATATCTGTCCGCGTGGTGTGATCCGCGGAAAAAACGCATTCGGCGTTCGGATAGCCTACTGTCACTTGCCACCTGTTACCTGAAACTTGGCCTGTTGGCCCCTTCAGCCTTCAGCTTTTTCCCTCCGACCCACTGCCATGCGCAGCCCGGACCTATTCAGTTGGAGCTCGCAGGATCGAAGTTAAAGGGAATCAGCAGGCGGGTATTGACGACGCGACCGTCCTTTCTGCCTGGGTTGTATTGCCAGGCGGAGACAGCATCGACCGCCGCTTGGTCCAATTCGCCGGAACCGGAGCTCGTGACGACATGGGCCTTTTGGACATTGCCTCCGGAATCGACGACGAAACCGACCACAACGGTGCCGGCAACGCCTCGGCCCTTCAGGTCAGGAGGATACTTCGGTTGGATCATCGAGCGCGGAGAAGGCATCTGGTCGAGATCGGCCAGACCGATAATCTGCGCGCCATCGAGATTGACAAGGGGGCTGACGGCAGGCGGTGGGCCCGAGGAGGGCGGATTGAATGTGATGGGGATGGTTGTTTGCGCCACGACGGGCTTGCCATGGCTGGTCGGCGGCGCGAACTTCCAGACCGACACTCCCTGCAAAGCCGCATAGCCAAAATCCGGAGCCGTAGCGGAGACCACCCGCGGCAGCTGCACGTTACCGTCTTCGTCGATGAGAACTTCGAGGAGGGCCTGCCCTTCGGTCGCGTGTCCAACGTAACGTGAGGGGAAAGCGGGCGGCGGCGACGACAGCGGCTTAGGCGGCGCATCGAGCTCCTCGAGCGGACAAAACGGCGGCTTCGTTTCTTGTAATTTATCCAACAAGTTCAATGTCGTATCGTTTACCTGCACGTCATCGCTGGATCTCGAAAAATTCCGCCTGATCGTCATCGCCGCCCACGAGGGTTTTCCGTCCTTCAGGGCCGGCTGAAATTTCAATTGTTCGACCATGGCCAGCAAGGCCCAGCAAAAGTCCGGCTGCGTTGCATGGAGCGGGACCGGGTACTCCACCTTGCCGGTCGGACTGACTAAAAAGCCTACCTGCGCATTCCCGGATTTATTGTCGCGCAGCAGCTCGAAGGGATAGACAGGAAACACGGGGCTGACCGGCTTGGGCGGCACATCGTACTGCAGTTCGGCCGGAAGCTTGCTCTGACGAATTTTGCTGTCCGGAATGTCGATCTCGGCGGCGACAGAATCTGTTATAAGCCCATGACGAATATACGTATTAGTGCCCGCATAAAAACCCATTGACACCTCGACGTACGAATTGACCGGCGCACCATCATGGCTGGCCGGCCGGTAGAGCGCTTTTGACACGGCCTCCATGCACGGCTGGTCCAAGTACGAATTGGTTGAAGAAATCACAAACGGATGGTGCGGCTGCCCTTTGGTATCGACCTCAAAACCCACTTGCACGACTCCTCCCCCCTGTCCCCAAAATTGCATTTCACGTGCGATGCCATCCCAGGCCTCTTGCGAAAGGGTCGGCGGATCGATGGCGGACGCCGGCACGCCCGGCTCAGGATCGATATCGGAGAGTTTCGGCGGCGGACGTGTGGCCTGATCGGAACCGGCGGTGAAAGCGAGCGCGGATGCACCGCCACCGGCAAGGTCGTGTTTTGCCTTCAACGCCAGGGCACGGTCATTGTCGACAAATCTGGCCACCCTGGGGTCCAACGCGACGGCCCGGTCAAAATCCGCGAGCGCTCCATCAAAATCCTTTTTGGCCATTTTCGCTTTGGCGCGGTACACGTAAGAAAGGAGTGATCTCGGAGCCAGCACAATGGCGCGGTCGCAGTCCGCAATGGCACCGTCCACGTCACGGTTCCTCAATTTGGCATTGCCACGGTCGCTGTAGGCGCGCGCATAGCTCGGATTTAGAGCAATCGCCCGGTCGAAGTCCGCGATCGCGTCGCCAATTTCGTTTAGCAAAACCTCGATCTGACCGCGATGGCAATAAGCCTCGGCATATTTTGGATTTAAGGCAATGGCGTGATTAAAGTCCTCCAAGGCGGCATCCTGCGCCATTCCTTCCTCGTCGGTTCCCTTGTGATAGAAATCTTCGGCGGTTTGGGCGAACAACGCTCGCGGCAGGACAAGCAGGGCCGCGATAAAAAGGATTCGCGCGGTGAGTTTCGGGGTAAAAACAAAAAACAAGGCAAACGTGAAGCGGGAGGTCATGCGCCAAGTAGCGTGCCAGTTCAAAGTCCATGCAGCAAGCTTGGGCGCGCAAGCGAGCGAACATCCCCGGAAGGTTTTAACCGCAGATGGACACAGATGGACACGAATTCGGATCGGCTCCTGTCACTTGCCACCTGTTACCTGGAACTTGGCCGGTTGGCCCCTTCAGCCTTCAGCCTTTCAGCTTTTCCCCGCCGTCGCCGCGGAATTCGGGCTGATAAAATCTATCGGTATTTGCACGCGCACAGCCACGCCCCGGCCGTGACGGGTCAGCGGCGCGAATTTCCACGATGACACGCCTTGCACGGCCGCGTAGCCGAAGGCCGGATCCGTGGCGGAAACCACACGCGGGAGCTGCACATCGCCATTATGGTCGATGATAAAGTCAACCACCGCCCGCCCACTGGCCACCCGGCCGACCAGGGCCGAAGGGAACACGGGAGAGCGGCGCGAGAGTGGCCGAGGCTTGGCATCGAGGTCTTTGGGCGGGCAAAACGCGGGCCTTTCCCTTTTCAATTCGTGCAACAGACGAATGGCCTCATCGCTCACCGGCACATCGCTGCTCGCCTCCGAGAAGGTCAGTTCGCTGCGCAGCAACGACCACGTGGGCTTTCCGGCCTTCATCGCCGGCTGAAATTTGGATTCATCGAGCATGGCCACCAACGCCCAGCCGAACTCGGGGCGGGTGGCTTTAAGCACGGTGGCTTTTTGTACCTCGCCTTCCGGACTGACGCAGAAGCCCACCTGCGCGCTACCTCCAATGTGGTCGCGCAAAAGTTCGAATGGATAAACCGCGAATACCGCATTGATCGGCTTGGGCGGGATATCGTAACGAAATTCGGGTGGAAGCTTGCTTTGGTCGACCTTGCGGTCGGAAACCTGAAACGCCTCGCTTCCGCCGCCGGGCGCGTCGCTTTGAAAGGTGATGGGCAGTTCGATCTGCGAATCGACGGGCACACCCAGGTGCAGGCCCGGTGCGTAGCTCCACTTCAACACCGCATCGATGGCCGCCTGGTTGAAACCAGGATTCGTCGACGAAACCACGACCGGATTTTGTACTTGGCCCTGTTTATCGACCACAAAAGCCACCGTCACAACTCCGGTCTGCCGCATAGCCGACATATTGGGCGGATAAATTGGCGCCTCCTGATGCGTCGGCATCGGCGCCACATCCTGCGCAGCCGAGTTCAGCGCAAAGAGTGTAATGAAGATGACCGTGAAGAGAGATTTCATGGGCTATCTATCGTGCCAGCCCGCCGAACTCGCGGCAAGCCCGGCGTG